>NZ_JACJFH010000044.1:0-39072 GCF_014164495.1 Pseudoalteromonas sp. SG41-5
GATTCGGTTTGGTTAATATCCACAACAGAAAATGCGAAGCAATTATCGGACAGGCTCAGAAAAAAGATAGATGATAATGATGACTTGTTAGTAATAAAGGTAACTCGTGATTACGCAGGGTGGTTAGATAAAGCTACATGGGATTGGATCAACAAGCATGTTACTGACTAAAGTTGGGTTTAATCATTGGTAATTTCTCAAAAAAGTATAAACAATGGAGTGATAAATGTCGGAGGTCATTAATTATAAATAGTTCGTTACATGTAACTGTAGCTAACCTTATGTTTTATATAACTTTGTTTAAGGTTACACTTTTGGATGTTTTTAACTATCTCAAAAGTAACCTTAATTTGAAATTATTACCATTAAATTCAGGCAATTAGCTGTATATTAGTTGCGTTACATTGTTATTGTCCGCACGAGCATTGCTCAGAGCCATGTTTTTTCGTATTAACGTAGCATTTTGTGATTGAACTTTAGCGAGCATAGCTTTCAATTCTGCCACCTCAGACCGCAACTCTCGATTGCGGTCTTTGTATTTATTAAGTTCAGTTTGTTTGGCATCACGTTGCTGTCGAATGTCTTTGTTTACACCGCCTTTAATACGCTCTAATAGTTCAGGGCAATCACGGTGAATCAATGCTCGACTTACACCTGCTTCTTCGGCAACGGCAGCGACACTCATTTTACGTTTATGAGAAACAGTATTTGGACGACCTTTTTCGATTCGAACAATGGCAAGTCGAACCGCTTTATGTGTCGCTTTTTCTTTCTGGTTAGACATTTATCACCTCGATATCCTTTCTCTCGTTAATCTCTTGCTTCATAGCTTCAACATCAATACCCAATGCCACTAGAACCTTTTCACAGCGTTCCATGCCTTTTTTTACCGCCGCTCTACCAGCTTCACCAATATCATCCAATTGCATCAGTTTCATTTGCTGCACTAGCATTCCCTCCCAATAAGGCAGGTGTCGCTTATCTACAATGCCGCTTTCACAGCTATCAGGCTTACCACACTTACACTCATCATCATTGGTGCACCACCCAATACCTGTTGAGCGAATTGGTATGGAGCTAGAGTATGCCTTTGCCATAGCACTAAGAGAGCCAAAAGATTTAATTAACTCTTTATCCTCACGGACCTTCATGATGTTTTGAGCTATGTCGCCACCAGTGATAGGCGTGTCTAGTTCAAACCAATCTTGCTTAATTTCTTCTTCAACCAGATATTTCTCTCGAAGCATTTCTTCAAACAATTCAGCATCCAAAGCATCATTAAAGGCATACAAAGTGGTCATGGTAATTGACCAATGTTTAAAGTGATCTTTTAATGCTCTCAAGTCACCTAATTCAGAGTGAACCGCATAATTAGCAAAGGTACGTCTGAATTGGTGCGCTGATAGGTTCCAATTACTCCCTATCTGTTCACATAAGTTTGGCAACCTAGCGTTAGTCATTGCCACCCCTGACAATAGGTAAATTGCGTTTCCTTTTCCCAGGTTTTTCGATAGGCAGATGTGGTTTGATATTTCCTCAAGTCGATGTGCTTCCACATGATCGTTGCTTGCTTTCGCTTTTAGTAAATCACACTCAAGTTGATCTTGAAGTGGAGCGCTCAAACGGCCAAGAATATCAATCGCTTCCGTGGCTATCCTTGGCGCAATCCACTCAGCTAACCCTGTATGTGTTTTCTCAGAGACAGTTTCGATGTGGTAGTAAGTGGTGTCACCTTTCGTTTCAGAGCGATACGCATCACGCTTAATGCCTAATATTTCATGGATACGCATACCCGTTGTGAGTAACAGCCAGAAGATACAGCTATCTCGCAGTAGCAATGTTTCTCTCTTTTTTGACGATTTCAGAATTTCATCAGCTTTATCTAGGTATGATTTAGTAAACTGGCACAGCGGAATTAGCACTTTATTTGGAATAATGGGGGTCTTACCTTTGGTAATGGCTTCCCGATACGCTTCACCAACATACCCTGCTTGCTCATTAGCGGTTGATTGAGGCCAAGGATGCTCTTTGACAAAATCAAACTCTTTGCAGTGGTAATAAAGGTCTTCTAGAATGCGGAATCTATCCACCTTGGTGACTGCTGTCAGTGGTTTAGTCTCGCCTTTTCGTTTTGAGTGCAGGGTATTTACATGCCTAACGTAGGCATTTGAGGTAAAAGCTGTCAGCCCATGTGTAACTGTAGTATCTGAACTTAAAACCCACTGAAAATAACTTTTCAACTTGTCCAATGTTTTCACAAGAGTATTAAGAGCTAACCCCTTTTTGAATTTGCTCCAGATTACCCACTTTGCCATGCGCTTCATTTGAGTATCATCAATCGTAGAAAAAGTAAGGTTTAATGCACTTGCTATAGTTGCTTTCGTACCTTTACTAGCAGGAAACACCCATACATCTTCCTCAAATCGAGATAGCGTTTGGTATTCACCATTGGCGAGTTTAATGTAGGTCACGATACCCGTTAGAGAGCCATCAATGACTTGCTCAAGCGCACTGGTGCTTGGCTTTGGACATTGCTGAATTGCAAACTCAGCTTGTGTGAGTATTAACTCAATTGAACTCATTGCGTCACCTTCAACATATCAAGGTTTTGCCAGTACGGATGTGGATTAGATCTTGCCCGTTCTTTTTCAGTCTCTACACGCTGTAGCTGGCCAAGCTTAGCAAATTCAGGGACAACTTCTTCATCTACGATTCTTAGAACATTTTTTAAATGACGCTTCCAGTCTTTACGACCAAACTCGTCACGGCTTCGAATAATCGCCCAATAAAAACTAAAGAGTTTATACAAATCATCACCTGTAATAACGAAGCTTTTACAGCGGAAGCAGCCTAAAAAGTCATTACAGAACGAGCCATTTTTCGGTGCTTTATCGCCATTCTTAGGGTCTTTACAATGCCCTACAGGGACGCTTGGCTCTGCGCACGTTAGCTCTTTAACTCGTATCTCACCCATTAAGCCCAAGTTGCGCTTTGATTGCCCGGGAGCTTGCAGGTAGTGGTCAAGCGTTCCTGTCCCACTGTGTTTGGCTTGCCGCGCAGCAATTAACAAACTCTCACCACTCAGCTCATAAATACCATTGATGAACGTCTTGCGAAAACGGCTTACATTAAGTTTCATCGTTCGACCATCTTCATCTCTTAAGTCGTACTCTTTGATGAATTTTTTGATGTTATATCTAAGCAGCCTTTCTGCTAGAGAGGAGGCCGTACCTCTCTCGGCACCTATGTGGGCAACTCTAGACTCATAGACAAATAACAAGTCGGAATCGATAGACTTTCTCACTTGGCTATTACGCTCAATGATAGCCTCAATAAGATAAGCCACATCAAGCTTTATTCCTTGCACTACTTCAAGTTCCTGTGATTTTCGTAAATTGTGCAATTGCGTGGAGTTGCCTCTTTTTTTGAATACGGTTAAGAGCTTGCGGCAATCTTTAAGTGGGTGGTCGGTCAATGAGTCGGTAGTCATATTGAGAAGCGGAGATGTGTTGATGCCTGTCTGAATCGCCACAGCTAACAAACACAGTGTTAACTGATAACCTGTTAGTGGTTCGGTCTTTTGATAAATCGGCTTAATTGCTTGTTTTAGCGCAACCACCACCTGCCTTTTTTCATGGGGAGTCAGTGGTTTCTCGCCCTTTGCACGTTTACTTGAATTTGGAAATGGGCTCTTAGGAAAGAAATCACTGTTTAGGTTTATGTCATCAATGACTGACCAATAGCCCTTGTCCCTCATGTGTATCAGCATTGACTTGAGATGAGTGTAGTAACCTTTTAGGGTGTTATACCCTAACTCACAACCTCTAAGGTGCAGTAAATATTGCTCGATCAACTCTGGCGTAATGTCATCTTGTGTTAAGTCCTCACCCGCTGAATACCTAAATAATGTAAGGTATTCAGCGAAATGGAAAAAACCATTTTTAAAATAACCTTTTTGAGTTTCCTCGCTAAGAGCATCGGTATTTTTCAGCAGAGCTTTTGCGGTGTAGTACACTCGATTTGTAATGTCGTCATAACCTTTGCCATAGAAACGAGTAAAATTGACGTTAGAACCATTGCCACCTTTTGAACCGATATTCGGGTAATTCACTACAGGGTTGATTGGTCGGACTATTTCTCGATTTTGAGCAGTGTCAGTTGTTGACTCTACTGCCGATGTTTTCTTTAGCTTGTCTTTGTTAATAGACAGTTTTTTTCTTTGTCTCGCCATATTTCACCTACACAATCGCATCAATCTGTTGTTGATACTCAATCGACAAGTCATCGACCAAATCATTAACCAAATGTAAATATTTCATCGTGGTTGTGATACTTGAATGTCCAAGCCGAGCTTGTAGGTACATCAACGGTTCAAATTTACTGCTTTTATGCTCTAACATTCCTTTTAGCATGTGCGTTGCATAAGTATGCCTTAACATATGCGGTGATACGTGAAAGGGTAATTTAAGCGACTTGAGAGCCTTACCAAAAGCAGAACCTTGAGAAGCCCACCCTTGACCATCAGGCGTTAAAAACAAGCAATTTGACTCCACTTCCGACTCTTGTTGCTTCTGAAAACGAGCCTCATTGACATAACGCCACAAGTCCTCCATCAATCGTGTCGGGATGTGTATTTTGCGCTCTTTCTCACCTTTGGTTCGTGAAATATTGACCTCATAGTAAGCTCTGTTTCCAGTAGGCTTTCTTATTATATTCAAGGGAAACAGCAACAGTTCTTTTCGTCTAATTCCTGTCTGTAGACATAAGCGAACCATCAGCTTTAAGGTTGAATTTTCAATCGCAGATAAAAGATCTCGCACTTCAATTACCGATAAAAATTGAGCTTTTTTCTCAAAGGTTTTCATCATCAAATCAGAGCTGTATTTCTTACCACCATTTCTTTCTGTATGAGCTAAAAACTGCTGGCCTTTATTCACTGAAACGGATTCTAGAGAGTAAGGTAATGACTTAAACCACTTACCGACGCCATAAGAATAGAAACGCACTATCGTTCTTAAATGCTGATTGGTTGAATTTACCGACATGCCAAACTCACCAACACAAAGGTCACGATAAGCACTGACTAACATTTCATCTTCACTGCTTTCTGAAATGTCTCGCCAATCCAAACTGTTCTGCTCACAGAATGTCAGGAATTGAGCTAGGTGATTGCCATACGTCCACCAAGTGTTCTCACTATTCACTCGACCTCGTTTTAAGCACTCATATACCAAGAACTGCAACGCCTCTACACAAAGCATTCCTGATTCAATCCCTAGATCTGAATTATCAACTTCCCACGTTAAGAGGGGAAAGTTAGGGTACTTCACACTTTCAATTTCAAAGTCAGATGTGGATTTAATGCAAAGCATAATCGCCCTAATTCACTGTATATTAACACAGTATAATTGTACGCATTATGCTTTGCTACAAAAATAAACGATTTTTTATGTGGACATTGGTATGTAACACGTTTCTGGACAAAAACGAGTTAGAGCCGAAGGTCGGCTCTGTGCCATGAGCAGACATCGAAGGTTTTAATGTCTGAAGTCAAGATTTGACCCCATTCACTCTTTACATGCTTAAAAAAGAGACGGTATTCGATGAAGCAAAATTCTTAAAGAGTTAGTCACGGTACTGAGTGAGCTGAACATCTAACTGGACATAAGGCTGAGCATCAATCAATTGGGTGAGTTAATAACCAGCAAGGTTTAACCTGATTATATGCCTACAGACCTAAGCCACTTGCCTTGATTAGACGCTCAGTACGCGTGCATTAATACAATAAACAAAGTCGCTTACACCTGACTTGAGCCTTGAACTAACTGGATCATCAAAACCAGCCGCCTTGAATAGTGCCATGATCAGGTTAACCGATGAATGTCTAGTGCCCCAGTAAGCCCAAAAGGATATGGGAAAAACCTGGCTGCGATGAGATCGCAATAAGAGAGCCTCTATATGTGTTTGCCGTAAGCTACTTGCTTAACAGCCGCATCGACATACGAAGTAAACGAACTTGTTTATTGATTTAGAATTGACCGTCAATTTATAAAAACGGTCAAAAAGAAAACTAATGCCTATTGACAGAGTTAAGGCTCATATGTGTTATAAGCGTGCTAACGTTTTCCAATAATCATAAAGACCACCAATATTTGAAGAACACATTAAGCCCATTGCCCCCTTAATTTGTTCTTCACTCCACTCCCACCATTTCATCTCTAACAGCTGTATGATTTCAGTATCATTGAACCTGTTTCGTATATGTTTTGCTGGATTTGAACCTACTATTGAATATGGTGCAACATCCTTAGTAACAACAGCACGGCTTGCGATAATTGCACCGTCTCCGATAGATACGCCACTCATAATCATAGCTTCAGTGCCAATCCACACATCATTACCAATAACCGTATCACCCGAACGCTCAAAGCCATCTTTAGCATCAGCAAAGTTTTCATTGTCTTGGTAGAAAAATGGAAACGTACTAACCCAACTATTTTGATGTCCTTGATTACCAGCCATCATAAACACAGCACCAGAACCAATTGAGCAGTAACTGCCAATAATTAACTTATCAATATCTGTCCTATCCGCGAGTAAATAACGTGCACAATCATCGAAACTATGGTTATGATAATAACCAGAATAATAACTGTGCTCACCCACTATAATATTTGGATTCGTCACTTGCTCTTTTAGAGACTTACCTGCAAAAGGACTTTCAAAATAATTCTTCAATTTTATACCTCTGGAAGCTAGAAGCTTATAACGCCGCGCTCTGCGGAAATTTAGGAGCGCCAGCGAGTAAATTTTCCGTAGCAGCGCCTTGTTATAGCTTTGTTGGACGATAATCAAATGTGTCCACGACTATTTCACCTGCATGGACTAAGTCGTGACATTTTTTACAAACTACAAGTATGTTCTCTGGAGTTGCTTCTCCACCTAGGCTGTAATCTAAAATGTGATGTCCATGTATATCCAAACTAGAGCCACATCTTAATTCACAGTTATAAACTTCTCTAATTTTGGCTAATGCGATTGCCCGTGAATGCGCATAGCTTCGAGTACTACTCTTCTTCGTCATCACTAACCTCACCCAGTAATTTTATTCCTGTAGAAGGCGAATCAAGACCTAGGCTTTCCGAAACAATAGAGAGCAACTCTTCCATGAAGGCTTCTGCTTTTTCTTCACTTGCTGATACTTTTACCATAATGTCAGAAGCTGATTTATTCCTTAACTTGCTTTTTTCTACCTTATCGGGAACTTTGTTTATACTAAGGTCATTACCTATTAGACCAAGTTCAGCCGCTTGTTCCATGATTTCATGGAAAGCTTCCTCTACTTTAGAGTTATCACCAGAAAATCTAACTATTAAATCTTTTTCTTCCATGACTACTTCCTTTCAAAAATGTGAGCAACCAAGCCATGTTTTTTTGCTGTTTCTTTTATCAGTTTTTTTAGTGCCTTTTTCTTTTCTGGATCAACACGCCTATAAATTACAGAGCCAGTAACCTTATCATTTTCTGTAATCTCCTTGCTTGAGTCAGTAGTTTCAGGAGAGTTGCCCATTTTATTCTTCCCATAACT
This sequence comes from Pseudoalteromonas sp. SG41-5, assembly GCF_014164495.1. NCBI lineage: Bacteria > Pseudomonadati > Pseudomonadota > Gammaproteobacteria > Alteromonadales > Pseudoalteromonadaceae > Pseudoalteromonas > Pseudoalteromonas sp. SG41-5. The sequence continues at coordinate 7,589 of NZ_JACJFH010000044.1, forward strand.
CAGCGAGATCGTTCAAATCAGCATCAGTTATTAAATCGAAAGAACCACTGCCTTGTGTTATTGCAAATACATCGAAGTCTATAACCCCACCATCCTTGTCCATTTTCAGCTTATAAATAACGTATTCGCCCGAAGATCTACTGACGTGAATGTCTTGACCTTCAACTTTTACAACCTTATCCCCACTTTTCAGGTCTAAGATTTCAAATTTTAAGATATTCATATTTTCTCCAAAATTGGGGTGATACTGTTTAATCGAGATTTAAGCTATAAACGCCCGCATTTACGGCTGGTTTGGAGCGCAGCGGAAAACCAGTCCGACAACATGCGCTTGTTAAATTTTTACTTGATTAGCGATATAACACCAAAGACAACAGTCAAGACCAAACCAATTACGGCTAGGGGTACAGACCATTTATTTGAAGCCTGAACTCGGTCAAGTGAATCCTGCCTAACTTCGATTAAGCCAGCCAAATCGGATAACTTTTCCCTTGCTGATTCTTGATCATTGTGGGCAATGAACTTTTGAACATCGACAATCAAGTTTCTCTCTGCCGCTGGGACATCTGAATACGGACTCTCAGTTTCAATAGCATCAATTATTCCCGTAACCTTATCCTTTATTGCTGATATTTCATCGGCTTCACGGTCTTTAGAGGATATTACGTTAACCAAATATTCTCTTAGGTACTTTGCTAGCCCAGCTCTATAACTGACATCTTCACCACCTAGCTCGTGTATTCCCTTATAAATATTTACTACATCATCAACTGTATTTAACGTGCCATTTGAAAAGCCAGCAGACAAAGTCTCCCAGAGTCTACTTTTTCTATCCTTTCGTCGCTCTCTTGATCTGAACAGTATCCGTTGCGCTGTAACCGCGTATACGACAGTAAACGCAGCTGTGAATACTGAGAGCACGAATTTTTCATCTGAAAACAACTGAGTTAGTTCTGTCAACGCACTCAAACGGATACTCCTTGAAATTTAACAGCTTATTGAACACCATTTTGGTGGTTTATAACACACCAAAACGGCGTATATTACATACACTGATAATTTCACCAATAATTACCTTTGTAAACAAGTAATTAAAACAGCTAGAAATTAAGCATGTTATTTTGCCCCAAAACGGCGTTTAATAATGTTATTGGTCAATACTAGGCTTCTACTCAAAAAAGCAGTAAAAATTTAACTTTTTCAGTGTCCGGTTATCGTTCTTTTGAGGCATTCGCCTAAACACGTTTTGGGGCAGAAATGAGTTTGGCAACATCGCCTCTGTTAGATTCCAATCAGCACAGAAAGTACTACCTCTATAAGAACTATGCTTTAGTTCAGTTCACCCTTACAACCGCAGATATTAACCATTAAAGGAGATGTTACACTTTTAAGTATGCATAACATTAAAGTTTAAAACTTTTTTACTTCCGAAGTTCGTTTCTATTGTGGCTACCAGAGGTCAAATGTGACAATAAAAATTGAAACTTAGGCGCTATCAAAGTGGCTATTCAAATAAAGTATGACAGCAAAGTTCGAAACTCACTTTTGGACAGAAGTGAGTTAGAGCCGACCAGTGGCTCTGTGCCAAAAGCGGACTTGGTACAAAACAAAGGCACCTCATGCTTTTATCAAAAGGTGCCTTCTTATTTTTTTAAAAGTCGTTTTTATTTTTAACCGCTAATACTTGACCGTTTTTTGCAATTTGGAAGTAAAGCTTATCTTCGTTGCTAGCATTAGATGCACTAACTACGTAAAAATTGTCTTCAACGCTAGCAATCGAAAGTTGCGACTTATCAATACTTTTCCATGACTCATCTAACTTACCGACTTCAAAACCAGCGTCTTTAAACGTCATCTTTTGAATATGTGTTGCAGCGATGCTAACAGCTTTCTGACCGCTGATGACACCATGATCTCCATGTGCCTGTACATTACCAGTAAGCAAAGCACCACAAAGTGCAATAATTGATATTAGTTTGTTCATTTTAGTCTCCATTTCGTAAGGAATTCATATAGTTAAATTCGTTATTGTTTAAGGCCAATAACTTCGTATTGCCCTTTAACCAGTAGCTGTACTGACACTGGTTTATCTGATTTGTTTTTCCAATACCAACCATGAGAACCAGCAAATGGCGTGGTATAGCTGCCTTTCATTTCATTACTTGTAGCAATAGCATAGCTTTCAAAATATCCCGTTGTGTCACCTTCAGGCTCCCCATGTAAATCGAAGTACAATGGAGCACCATCGGTTAACCATTCATAAGTCATTTTTTCATGCTGCTTCATATAAAATTTATATTCGATGCCGCGTCCCGCAGGGACGGTCACTTCTATTGTTTGAAACTCATCCGTGCCTTTAGTTGTCTCTAATGACGTTGTTTCGACTTCAGCCGCTTGTGCAAGTGCTGTTAAACCTAACTTGTTGCCAATACCTGTCGGATCGATGTTGTACTCTGCTGGTAAGATAAAGGTAACCAGTGCAATAGCCGCCACAACGACTGCTGAGATACTCGCTTTAACGAGTGTTTTGGTACTAACTGTATGTTGCATAAAATTCTCTTTTATTTCTGTTTTGTGTATTTCTATACGTTAAAAATCGATTAAATAGTGAAGTAGCCAGTAAGTTGTAAGCCCATCAACATTACACCCGCACTCATTAGTGCAGTATTTGTGACTGTCGAAAAGCGTTGAAATGAAGGCAGTTTTCGCCATGCATTTATCATGATCAAAATAAGTGCTAGCGCAGCAAATTGACCAAGTTCGACACCTAAGTTAAAGGCAATCAGGTTGGTAATAAGACCTTCATCAGCAAGGCTAAATTCTTGTAATTTGGTTGCTAAACCAAAGCCATGAAACAGACCGAAAATCAGCACCGCCCATTGGGTATTAGGTTGCCAGTTAAAGCAACGCTTAAAGCCACCTAGGTTATCGAAGCCCTTATAAATTACGGAAAAACCGATAATGGCATCAATTAAATAAGCGTTGACCTGTATGTCACTTAACACACCAAATAACAGAGTTGTACTATGCCCAATAGTAAACATGGTGACATACAACAGTACGTCACGGCTACGATATAAAAAGAAGATAACACCGACTAAAAACAACAAGTGGTCATAGCCCGTTATCATATGCTTAGCGCCTATATATAAAAACGGAATAAACTGTACACCATTATTCTGCTCTAAAAATGCTCTGGTTTTATCATCAACTCCGTGAGCAAAAGCTTCGATACTGAGAAGCGCTAAAAGTGCAATCGTCAGATAGATTAGTACTTTAATCATATTACTTGGCATCTTGAGACTCCAATACTTCAACATCAGTCAAAATAGACTCCTTTTCTTTATGTAAAATTCTGTATAAGGCAGGAATGACAAACAAAGTCAAAATCGTTGACGAAATAATGCCACCAATGACCACTGTCGCCAAAGGACGTTGAACCTCTGAACCAATACCTGTATTTAACGCCATAGGGATAAACCCTAATGATGCGACGAGTGCCGTTGTTAGCACAGGTCGAAGACGAGTTAACGCACCATCAAATATAGCTTTATCAAGTACTAGCCCATCTTTACGCAAGTCTCTAATAAACGACACCATAACCAGTCCATTGAGGATGGCTATACCCGACAGGGCAATAAAGCCAACTGCTGCCGAAATGGAGAACGGAATGTCACGTAATAATAGCGCGGCAATACCACCTGTTAATGCTAAAGGCACCCCTGCAAATATGATCATTGCATCTTTAACGGAGTTAAGTGCAAGGATTAATAAACCAACAATCATGATTAAGGTGACAGGTACAACAATACTTAGGCGTTCTGAAGCAGATTGTAGCTTTTGATAGGTGCCACCATATTCCACCCAGTAACCAGCCGGGATTTCAACGCTTTCATCAATTGCAGTTTTAATATCCGCAACAAAACTTCCTAAGTCTCTACCACGGACGTTGGCTGTAACAACCATTCTACGTTTACCGTTTTCACGATTAATTTGGTTAGCGCCAGATATAAGCTCAATATCAACCAATTCTTTAAGCGGTACTGAATGTCCATCAGCCAAAGTTATCGGTAAATAAGGTAATGAATCGATATCATTACGCTTAGACTCTGCAAGGCGCACCACAATATCAGAACGGACATCGCCTTGATAAAACTTACCTGCGATTGTACCACCCATAGCCGTTGCCACTTGAGACTGTATTTGGCTAATGCTAATGCCAAACTGCATCAGTTTTTCACGATTTGGCACTAGGCTAAGCATAGGTAAGCCAGTGGTTTGCTCAACTTGTATATCAACGGCACCTTCAACCTGAGAAATTGCACCCTCTATCTCAGCGCCTAACGTAGTCAACATATCAAAGTCATCACCAAACACCTTTATCGCAAGTTCGGCTCTTACCCCAGCTAACAATTCGTTGAAACGCATTTGTATTGGCTGCAAAAACTCATAGCGGTTCCCCGGAATTGGCTCTACCAGCGCGGCTAACTCTTCTACAACTTGAGTTTTCGTCTTATCTGGATCAGGCCACAACTCGCGAGGTTTCAGGATAATGAAGTTATCTGCGACACTTGGCGGAACGGCATCTGTTGCAACGTCGGCTGTGCCTATTTTGGCAAAGACGCGTTCAACTTCTGGCATTTGTTTAATTTTATCTTCTAAAGATTCCTGAAGCGCGATTGCTTGAGACAATGACGTACCCGGAATTCGCAGCGCGTGCATGGCAATATCACCTTCATCCAAATTAGGTGCAAATTCACTACCTAGCTTAGTCGCCTGATAACCTGAGAAACCAACTAATACTGTTGCGGCTACAACCACGAACCAACGGGCTTTTAATACCCACCTCAATGAGGGCTTATAAATAACCGCAGCACCACGAATAATTGGACTATGCTTTTCTTTCACAGGTTTTTTGAATAGTAAGGCAACCATAGCAGGTACAAAGGTAACCGATAACAGCATCGCGCTAAGTAAAGCGATAACTACTGTGATCGCCATCGGGTGAAACATTTTACCTTCAACCCCTTCTAGGGCAAAAATAGGTAGGTATACCGCAGTGATAATAAACACACCAAATAATGCTGGACGTATGACTTCTTTTGTCGCTTCGAAAACTAATTCCATACGTTCTTTTAGTGGCAGAGGATTGTTTCCTGCTTGACTTAGCCTGCGAAGACAATTTTCTACGATGATAATGGCACCATCGACTAACAAACCAAAATCTAACGCGCCTAAGCTCATCAGGTTCGCACTCACGCGAGTTTGTACCATACCTGTCACTGTCATTAACATAGCAAATGGGATCACTAGAGCTGTTAAAAATGCAGCTCTGAAATTACCTAATAGAACAAAGAGTACGACAATAACCAATAACGCACCTTCGGTCAGGTTAAGCTGAACCGTTTGTAGGGTTTTATCAACTAATTTAGTACGATCATAAACAGCGGTTGCTACAATGCCTTCAGGTAACGTTGCATTTATTTCTTTAAGCTTCTCACCTACTGCGTGGGCAACAGTTCGACTATTTTCGCCAATAAGCATGAATACCGTACTCATCACCACTTCACGGCCATTTTGTGTAGCTGCGCCCGTTCTTAGCCCTTTGCCGTTTTTAATATCGGCTACGTCTTTTATATAAAGTGAAGAACCATCAATGGATTTAAGTGGAATATTACCAACTGCGTCCATACCAGTGATTTGACCGGGCAATCGCAGCAACCATTGTGCGCCATTTTGCTCAATAAAACCTGCACCTTGGTTTTGATTATTTTGTGAAATTGCATCAACCACATCAGCTTGTGACAGCCCAAAAGCAAGTAACTTTTCAGGTTTGAAAGCGACTAATATTTCACGCTCAAACCCGCCTATCGGGTTCACCTCTACTACACCCGGCACCCGCATTAACTGTGGCCTTATTGTCCAGTCATGGACGGTTCGTAAATCCATTGGGGTAATTGACGTACCATCAGCATGTGTCGCGTCAGGCTCGGCATCAACGGTGAACATGAAGATTTCACCAAGCCCTGTAGCAATTGGCCCAAGTTGAGGCTCTAAGCCCTGCGGTAACTCAGCGCGTGCCGCAGATAAACGCTCATTAACAAGCTGACGGGCAAAATAGACATCAGTATCATCACTGAATATTGCAACCACTTGAGATAGGCCATAACGAGAAACTGAGCGCGTATAGGTTAACCCCGGTAAACCCGACAATGCAGTTTCTAACGGAAAAGTTACTCTTTGCTCAACTTCCAACGGGGTAAACCCAGCCGCTTCGGTATTGATCATTACTTGCACATTGGTGATATCGGGCACTGCGTCAATCGGTAGTTTGGTAAAGTTCCAAATCCCCAGACCTGACACAGCTAGCACCATCACCATCACAAGGAATTTGCGCTTTATCGAAAAGCGTAAAATTGATTCCAACATTATACGCTCCTAGTGATCGTGTGATGCGCCAGACTTTTCAATGTCGGCTTTTAAGATGTAGCTATTGTCGGTCACGTATTCTGTTCCCGCTTTTAAGCCACCTAATACTTCAATCCATTCGCCTCCAGCGCGATCCAACTCAAGCATACGAACTTCATACTGCTCACCCACTTTGGCGTAAACGACAGTAAAATCTCTAAAGCCTTGCAAGCCAATACGTTTAACAGCGAGTGGGACATCGATGGTTGCAACTTCTATGTCGGCTTTAACAAAACTGCCTTCAGAAAAGTGACCATCAGCTAATTCAACCCAAACTAATCTAGCCTGATCTTCTCTCACGCTTGGCTCAATAAATGACACCTCACCTACAAGGGGGTCCTCATGACCTTCAATGTTTAACGTAACTGGCGTTTCCAGTTTAACCTTGGAATAATCCGAAGGATAAACCGCTAATTTGGCAATATGGCGATTAAAATTGGTAATGGTGAGTAAGGTTTTACCATTGGTTTGCTCACCCGCGTTTGCGAATAACTGGGTAATAACACCATTAATGGGCGCTTTAATAACGTAGGGCTTAAGACTTTCATTACTTTCTACTGTGAATAGCGTTTGCCCTTTTTTAACGATTTCACCGAAATTGACGTGTAATTTGGTGATTTCACCATCAAAACGCGCTGCAATGTTTCGCTTAGCGCCCACAGGTAAACTTAATTTTCCATAAGCAGGAATGGTTTGATGAATTGTCGCAGGGCCTGCAATTTCAGTGTTGATTTCCATTGCATCGGCAACTGCCTGTTCAATTGTGGTGCGACCCTCGAAGTTGTCATATCGCCAATTGTACTTTTTACCCTGATAAGTTGCTTCAATGGCAACGACAAAAGAGTGAGGCTCATAAATCACCATATCACCGCGAAGAAAGTCACCTTGGGCATTGAAGTTAATATCATCAGTGCCATCGCCTAGACGGATTAACTTTACGTTTAAACTAACTTTCGCTGGGTCAATAGGTTGCCCTTCATTTGTTGCCCAAACACGAAATTCTGGCGGCACGCCTGTTTCAAAAATAGAGAGTTCAATTGCAAAATCACCTTCTCGTAACATGCGCCCACGGTGTGGACCTTTCTCTGGTTCAGCTTGCTCAGCCGCAGGTGATGATGCCGCAACAGCATTAGGTGCGACGACGCCTGTTAATGAGATAAGTATCGCCAAACTCAATGACGACAGGATATTTTTATTTTTCATAAGTTTGCTCACGGTTCTACTCGCTATCACTAACGGACACGCCAGTTAGGCGTTGAATTTCAATATGTTGTAAGTGCAAAGATTGATAAGCATCAAGTAACTGATTTTGGGCGCTGAGTAGCTCTCTACGGATATCACTCCACTGGTTGTAGCTAAGTTTGCCGATATCAAATGCCTGACTTGCTTCAGTCAATGCGGTTTCTAGTACAGGAATAATTTCAGCTTGAATCGTTTCAATGACATGGTGGGAATGCGCCATTTCTTGCAATAGCACATAAAGCTGTGCATCAAGTTTCTGCATTAACGCTTGTTGCTGACTTGCCAGAACATCTTGTTTTGCGCGTAAGGCAGCTATTGTTCCTGCATTTCTATTTTCACTTCCCCAAGGAATAGAGACACCCGCCACTAAACCAAAATCATCGGTCGTTTCATATCGTCTTAGTCCAGCAGTGAATTGCCACTGAGGTTTGGCTTCAATACGTGCGAGTTCCATTTGAGACTGGGCGATACGTTGTTCATCAGCAAACTGCTGTATTTGCGGGATTTGCTTAAGCTTGTTTAGCTGGCTTTCTACAGATGGAATTTCCGGCTTAAGCACTAAATTCCCCGTTAACTTAAGCTCTGCCTGAGGCTTACCCCATAAGGATGACAGTTGATAATGGCTGGCTTTTAATTCGTGCTCTAAATCTTCGACAGCGAGATTTCTTCGAACCAACTCAGCTTGAGCCAAGCGCATTTCGACATTAGAACTTTTGCCTGCTTTTACTCTTTTGGCAATAGCGTCAACCACTTCCTGTGCCTGAGATACCGCTAATTGATTGAGTTTCAGGCGCTCTTGTTTTATCAAGATTTCAACAAACTGCTTAGCAACAATCGCAGATAAATCGAGGGCTTTTATTTTTTGCTCGACTATTACTGCACTTGCTTGGCTTTTTGCCGCATTAACTCTGCCATCAATTTGATCTTGTTGAAGCAACCAAGAGTAGGTGAGCGTTGATTGCATACTTTTTAATGCACTATGCTCACCAGTCCCTAACGCATCTTCAATCATTAAACCTATTTGAGGACGCTCTCCAATTCCAGCTTGCTCGATATTACCTTGCCACAAGGCTTCTTGAGCTATCAAGGCTTTTAATTCAGGATGACTTTGTAGAGTCATGGTCACAGCCTTGCTTAAATTTATAACCTGATGTGATGACTGTGATTGCTGCTGGATTTGCGCATTAGCCAAAAAGGGAGTTGATGTTACTAAACCAGCCCCCGTTGTTAAAAATAGACCAACAGCCAAAAACCGATTGCCGATCGGTTTTTTTCTGTTGCTTTTATAAAGATTAAATCTCATTCCATATCCTTAATTAATGGATGAAAAAAGTTTCGATAAAGTGATGAAAACTATCGACAGTGGATGCCGCTAGTACTGGCATAGTTGCCAATAATGCTAGAGTAATGATGAAAGTAGTAAGTGACGGTTTATTAATTGGATTTAATAAACCTTCAACACGAAGACTCGTGTAATCATGTCCGAAGTAGCTAACAGACGCCTGATCGCAATCCGTAGGAAGTGCTTTTTGAAGTCTAGCGACATCAATTAATGTCTGTGCGATATCAAGGTGGTCGTATTCTTTTGTGACCTCATTGTCGGCCATCTTTTCCGTCATTAAGACATATTGCTCGATTAGGGTTTGTTTTATACGTGACGGATAGAAGCTGGCAAGTGCCGTGAAAAGCACTTTAAATAACGGGTCTCTTGCCGTTACATGAGCCAGTTCATGATTAACGATGATATTAAGTTGTTCATCGCTAACTTGGGTTTGTAGTCCGGTTGATACATATATCTTGGGAGATATAAAACCTGTAGTAAAGGCAACAGGCACTTTAACAGGCATCAATAAATATTGATTGCCATTAGTCGTCCTAGCATCTTGTGCATCAGTAAAGCTTAGTAAACTCGATAATGCGATGGACTGTTTGGTTCTAGCAAAGGTAGTCTTAGTTACGCGCCAAGCTAAATAGATTAGTGCTAAAAGTAAGGTTAACGCGTGCCAACTTGAAAAGCTAAAAATATCGATATGGTGCCAATGGGCAAAATCTTCGAACCAGCTTATGTTAAAAACTTTATCAAACCCTAACGAGTAAGGCATAAAGTAACTAATACAAGAAAAGGCTATCCACCAAGGTGCACTCACTAGTGACCACAATATAAACTTTTGACTATTAAAACTGACTTGTTCGAGTCTGAACAACACAAAACGAGATACGACAGCAACAGTTGCAATACCTATCACAAATGCAAGCACTGAAACACTGAGCAAATTTAGAACGATTGCCATATCTCCAACCAACATAATTAAACCTGTGCCTTTCTTAGCTGGCGTTGCTTTTCGATCATTTTTTCTAATGTATCGAGTTGTTCGTCATTAAGCTGTGCCGAAGCAGAACTGAACGCAGCAATTAAGCTATTTTCACCATCATCAACAAAGTCACTGGTTACATTTGAAATAAGTTGAGCAATTAAGCCTTCACGATCTACTCTGGCTGAATAACAATACGCATGGCCTTGTTTAGTGCGTTTAAGTAATTCTTTTTTAAATAACCTATCAAGCGTACTCTGGATAGTATTTAACGAATTACCACGAGCTAATCCCAGTACTTTATGTACTTGCTTTGCATCCGCTTCTTTCACATTCCAAAAATGTTGAAGCACTAACTTTTCTAGTTCACCTAACTGCATAACACTTTACTCTATTTAATTCGTTGGCTATATTGTCACAATAAAAACCGATAGGCAATCGGTTTTTCATTGAAGGACATTATATGGGTTGGATAATAACGAAGTATTTGATCACCGCAACGGTCATAGTCGCGGCATCAGAGCTAGCAAAACGAAGTGATAAACTAGGCGCTCTAATAGTGGCCTTACCGACAGTCACAATTTTAACCATGATTTGGTTATATGTTGAAAAGCAGCCGCCAGAGAAAATAGCCAATCATGCTTGGTACACCTTTTGGTATGTTCTCCCCACATTGCCCATATTTTTACTTTTTCCTGCTCTGATGCAACGCTATAGTTTTTGGCTGTCGTTACTCATCAGCTCATTAATGGCGGTAATTTGCTTTTGGCTGTTTTCTTTATTGCTGAAGCAGTTTGGGATTGATTTGCTTCCTTGAGGGTAGCAGCAAGGTCAGTTGTTCGCCCCACAGCCGCCATTAAAGTATTTACTCTAACTTGTATTGGGGCAGAAACGAGTTATACCTGAATGACTTTTTTTGGTACTTTGGCGAAGGCCGCCTCGAGCGATAACCGGTCATCCAGGTGAGTCGTCATTAACTTAGTAAAAATAAGATGAAAATATCCTCTCTTAACATGTTTATATAAGTAATAGTAAGAATAATATTTATAGCTGGCAATCACTTATGCTTTTTGCTATTAATAGAAGCTTATAAAATAAACTCCTCTAAACAAGGGTAATTCTACAGTTAGCCTCCATTAAAAATGGGGAGATTACCACTTAAATTTACTCTTTGGCGGATTTGCTCTACAGCGTCAATTGGAGATGAGCCAAAAGTTAAAAGTTTACTATTGAAGTGAGTGAGGTTTTTACTTAGTGACATAGCGCCACCACTTATTGCTTCAGTATGAAAACTACCCCAATCAGGTCCATTCATTAATAGCGGTTCAAAAAGGTACATCGGTATAACAAAGCCATTCGACTCTAAAGCATTAAATAGAGCGGCATTGTCATTAAGTCTAAAATCTCTCTTGACCCACCATACAGCAACCTTCATTCTTGCTTTATGGATTTTATTCATCGATGACAATTAGTATCCTGTTCTAAATCCTAACCAAGTCTATAGGTTTCAGAATGACCAAAAAATTTGTTTTTCATAGTATCCTGTAAGGAAATTTTATCATTCTTCGTCAGGATACTTATTTTAACTCTAGCCCTTATGATATAAGCGCTCCAAAAGTATCCTGTTCTTATTTTACATATTCGGATCCTGGGAGCTAGCTTATATCCTATATCTGTTTTTGTTACGACATCGATGCTCTCACCACGCTTTTTAATGTTTATAGCCCTAATTGAACTTTCTGAATCACGTACACCTGATATTGACAATACTTTTGATGTGCCAAGTGAATTTTCAAGTCCACGCAAGTGGTCTTCAAGCACTTTGATTTTCCAAACAGAAGTGCATTGTCTACCGTTGTGTTGGTTTTGAGCTGTTCTAAGTAATAGCCCTCGACCTAGGTATTGAACCATGGGTCTTGTCATTAGGTGGGGTTTAAGAACTTCTGTTTGAATTGGCAACTGATGAGAGTTGGCGTAATCGTCAATGGATTGGTGAACGTCAAGCATGAAATCCATAATCTCAAAGTTATCGATACTAGTATCGATAGTGTAAATCGACATAGGTGACACCTTATAGCCTTCATCAATAGCCTGTTTTAAAGCTTCAATTGCACAGTGTGTTGTTACAAATGAGTCTTTGCCAGACAAACCGATCGCTACAGACCACCCCTCGATAATTTTTTGTTTGATACTGGTAATTGCGCTTTTTACTTTCGGGTGTAATTTTGTATGAGAATCCATCGGAATGATTCCAGAAATTAATAACTTAACAACTAGGTTAAGCGCTATTTAAAATCGGGCATTTTTGAGAGAAATAATCACTTTTCACAGTGCAGGTGGAGTAGGGTTAATTGATAAAAATTACAATGTTTATTTGACTAATGTATGGCAATGATTTTAGAGAGCTAAATAGCATTTTCCACAGAATCTGTGCATAAGTGAAATTCATAATTACTTATGCACAAGAGAAGTAGGCCATCGCGCTGTGTTTTGGAATTGCTCTCGCGGTCAATGAATACTTAAGGTGAATCCAAGACATTCGGCTGCTTGGGTTGATTTTTATATTCTATAAAACTCAATCGATATCAAGAACTGAGCAGAGCTCAAAAAAACCGCCTGTAAAAGGCGGTTTTTAGTTGGGATCTAAAGTGTTTTAATTCTTGGCGCTTTCAACTGCTTTATTGAACTCATTTAGTAGTGAATCATAATCAATTTCAGTTTTAATGTTGTACTTCTCGCTTAGCTGATTAAGTTCGCCCATAGTCAGCGTTGCAGATGATGAGAAATTAGGCTTTGCGACTACATAGCTTTCATCAATCAGCATCACCCCTTTGAGCTGGTGGAGTTTAATATAGCGCTCGATATAAGATGCCAGCTCTGCAGGTGTTGCTCCTTCCGATGTAATGCGCTTTGAAATTTCTTCTGGATTAAACGTTTGAACTTTCGCATAACCTGCAATTAAATCAGTTACTTCAATCATCGATTTTTCGCTTACTGCTTTTGTGTAAGATACACCAGCAAAAAATGCTAAGGCTGACATTACTAGGCTTATTAGAATCATTTTTATATAGTCATTCATTGTTTAATCACCTAATTTGAGTTTAGTGCCAGATAGCACAGCGAATGTAATTGAACGTCCCGGTGATATCTCAATTACTGGGTGAATCTGTTCTGCTAAAGCGATGTAGTATTCAGCTAGTCTATCCATAGCATCAGCTGAGCCTTGGAACACACCAGCAGAAGCAACGGAGCCTAAGTCTACTGATTCCCATACCGCTCTATCACCACCAGACGTATTGATTGATGTAGTGCGTTGAGGAGCAACAGCTTCAGAAATGCCACTCATAAATCCAGCTGCCATAGAGCCTGCTAAGAGGTTGCCATTTTTGCTTACAAGTCTGCCGGCTATACCAAGTTTGCCATCAAAGTCAGAAACTGCATTCGCTTGAATCGCGCTTTCAACACTCTTACCGTCATTACGTACACATGTAATTGATTGTGCGCGGATATGCGCTCTTTCGCTTGATAAATCCCCGATTGCTTGGCCAATAACGTGACACTCGCGAATATCTAAAGTGAAATGGTTAGGCAAGATAGCTTCTTTTTTAACTCGGATTACAACCGGCATAGGAGAAGACTTGGCTGCAAGCTGTGTTGGAGCATCCAAACCAGTAAGTAAAACGCCAGAGAAGAATGAGCCTGCAGGCAAATAAACAACGCCTTCGTCAGAATCAATTAGTCCACCTTCATTTGGATCGCTTTTCTTTTGGACCTCTTTTTCAGGTCTTAGGCTTTGTTGTGTGATCAGCAAATCTTTTTGCTGTTTTTCTTCAACAACACCCGAACTCTTAATGCTTCGAACGCTGCGTTGGGTGATAGTTCTAATAACACGGCCTTCGATTTGTGGTTTTGCAGTAACAAGCTGAGTAGGGGTTCTGTCAAAGACCCTCTCATCGTACTGTTGTGGTGCATCAGCTATCGCTTGTTGCCCTTGCTCTGTACCAGAGTATGAAGTGTTGTAATTTGAGCGTGAGCCACCATTTGATTGTCTATTCTGCTGGGTATTTGCATATGCTCTATCCCGCACTTCCAGTTGGCGTTCGTAATCTTTCAATTTTAGCGTCAGGTCATCAATGCTTTGCTGCTGTTGCTGAACCATCTCAAGTACACGCTCTTTTTCTGTATATACCTCACGTTCTTTTCTGCGAATTGAGTCTACAGACTTATCATAGATTTCGTCGAATTCGTTTTTATCGATGTTAGCAATGCTTTCTGAATCAAATAGCCCGCGTACTTTACCCTTTCCATCAAGGCGGTCTTCAGCTTGTCTTGCTGCAATTCTGTCCTGCAGACTGGTTTTATTATCACTAGAAGACATCGACTTATAACCAAAGAACGCAATAGGAATAATCACCAGTATTGCTGCAAACTTTCTAACTTTGGGATTTTCCCATTGTTTTTTAATGCTCATTTCCACCAGCCTTAGTTGATTACACGAGGACGTTTAGAGTTTGTGTTAACAATGCTTTCGCGCAATTTGTCTCGCAGGATATAAACTTCTGTTGCTTCGCCAGGTTGCAGTAGTGATTTGTTGTAAATGGCAACGGCCATAACATCACGTGACTCGCACATTTGTTCACGAATTGTATATGGGCGTGTAGTTGTGTTTTGGACTCTGACTACATCAACAACTTCTCTTGGACCGACAATTCGCTGTAGTACTTGCTGACTAATGGTTAAGCCGCAAGGTTGGTGCATCACTTTTGATACATCATGAGAAAGTGAAAACCCTTGTGGTATTTCACCTTTACCAACAGGTTTTAGAATTTGCTTAATGCGCGCTACTCGATCTGTTTCAACATTTGCGACGTAGCCATCAGTTAAAGACGCTTCAGCTAATGCCTCTTGCTCTTTTATTTCCGCTCTGTGATTTGCGCCTTTGTATTGCATCGTTTTTGAAAGATTCACATCGACATTTACAACAACCGGCATCGCTTCCATTGGTACTAATGTAAGGTTGATCATTGACTCTGGAACACCTTCTTCAAACAACATTAAAGCAACAGGCTTAAGTGAGTTTAAAGTGATGTATAAACGACCATCTTCTAATTCTATGACTGATTCTTCGTCGTGGGTTCTAGCAGCAACCATCTTAAAATTAGTTATGATTGGATTCGTCAAACCGACTGCTACAGGTATAGCGATATTAGCGCCCGGTTCAAGGTTGCTAAGGTTTTGGGTTGGCTTGTATTTTGATTTAACGATATCTAGGAATGAGTACCCATTACCTGAGCGAATTGACTGTGCAGTTTGTGGCTGCTGGTACTGGTCAAAATCAGCTTCATTCATCATTCCGTTTGGTTTTAAGTTATCGGCAATTTGATTGATTTCATCTTGAGGGGAGACTGTTTTCATTACAGGCTCGCTTCGACTATCTAATTTAATGCCGTTTTTTGCCGCTTCGAATATAGCTTGCTTTGTAACCGGAATAGGTTGTTCATTTACTACCTCTGTTGGTAGCTTGAATGTATCGCTTGGATTTTCAGTTGCATCATTAGCGAAGGTGAATGTACTAGACGCACAACAAATGGCTAAAAGTATTGATTTCATTTTCATCTAGTTGCTCTCCTGTTGTTCTTTCACTTTCAGTTCTTTTGCAGCTTCTAGCACCCCTATCTCCAGTTCACTGTCATAGTAAGGTTGCGACTCTAAAGTTCCCGGTTCAGCATCGCCGCGCGCTTCCATCGCTTGTTTTCGTTTTCTTGGGGTGCCCGGATATTGATCTAAGTGGGTGATTTTAGGTCTTCCATTTCTTGCAGTGATCTTAAATTCGTAGCTCCACTTCGTATCTGCTTTAGGTTCTCCACCAATGAAAGTGATTTTTTGCCCCCAAATGGTGATTAAATCAGTTTCAGGCTCATGAATTAGGTCATCAGCGATAAAGACTTGTCGTATATCACGCATTTTTATCATTTCAGCTTGCTTATCTAGCATTGGCTCGATTTCAACTTGTAGTTGTGGAGATAACATTTTCATCATTATCTTTTTTACAAAATCGATGTTTTGCGAGTTAATGTTACCTATTAGAGTAGAAACGCTGTAGGCCCATGCTTGTTGGTAATTTTGGTTAGCTTTATCGCCTTGAATTGTAAGCTCACCAAAGTAATTCTGTTCTGGGATAACAACGACTTCACTGTCTTTGAAAAACAGTGTTAAAGCGCCTAGAGCAACTGTAATGGCTAAAAATAGGTTAGCTACACGGCTTATGTTGTTAGATGCAACCATTGATTTAAAGCTTCGAACTGAAGCGGATTTATCATCAAGCATTTTCTTGCCTTAGCGGTGGTATGTACGTTTAACTGGATCTGCAATTGATTTGCTTTGATTGGTTAAGATGAACCCATAAGACCAAAGCTTGTGTTTCACATAGGCTTTTGGGAATCGGCCTTTAACCTTTTGAGAGATATAAATGTATGCCATGGCTAGGCATACAAGGATAAAGGTCTGTTTTGTCACCATGCCAATCGCTACCGCGGCCATCAACGGTATTACTTGTTCTTTAGTAAATACAAACAAGATTAATAACGGTTGGTTGATGTGGGTCTTGCAGCGGTAGCGATTGGGCGTTTCCATGGTTTAAAGCACTCCAACTGAAGCCGTTAGGAAGTACTCAACAGCATCTTGTGCATTTGCAAATAGCAGTGCGATAAGGAATGCACCCACACAAGTAGCATAGTTCTGCTTCATAATGCCTTGGAAAGCAGCAAAGCCAAATGTGAAAATTGAAATGATGATGCCAGGTGCGCCGGTTAACCAGCCAACTACTTCATTGTAAACTCCGTATAGGAAGTCACCAGAAGTTGGGGCCGCAGCCATTACGCCTTGTGAAATTAATAGAGCTAAAGAGATTACCATCAGTGCGATGGTCGCTTTTTTAGCTGTAGACATTTTTTTAGTGATTGTTGGTGCTTCAACAATGTTTGATTGGTTGGTTAGTTCCATTTTTAAACCTCTTAAGAGTTAATGTTCAACGTTAAAGTCGAATTAATCTTAAACTCTTAAAAACAGCATGAAGCCGGATTTTTATTTAAATTTGAATAAAAATTGGGGAATTAGATATTTGGGTGATAATTAATTCAATGGCGCCCTGTGTATTCACTTTTGTGCACTTGCCAGTTAAAGCTATTCAGGATCATTAACTAGACAATTACAGGTTATTTGAGAGTATTAAATTATAAGAATGAAATTAGGGATAAATTAATGGTAGGTGTAGATATCAATCGTGTATTTGCAGAAGTTACGCAGGATGAGTTGAATAAAGGTGATGCATATCTATTATCGGATGGCAGGTACGACGCTAAATCTTGGGCAGAGCTAGATGACTGTCAATGCATGGTTATCCTTGGCGAAGGGAAGTGCGGTAAAACGTTTGAGTTTCAAAAGCAAGATGAGCTTTTAAAAGAACAAAACAAGTACTCATTCTTTGTTGCCTTAGAGCAATTACAGGATTTTGATTTTTTAGATGTCATTACAGAAAATGAAGAGCTACGTTTCGAAGAGTGGAAAAAGAGCTCAGATCAAGAGGCTTACTTTTTTTTAGATGCTGTTGATGAGTTAAAACTTAGGAGTGGCAGTCTACGTAGTGCTCTTAGAAAAATAAAAAATGCAATTGGCATAGCGGTACTACCTCAAGCAAAGTTTTACATTTCATGTAGACCCAATGATTGGAAAGATGAGATTGATATAGCCGCACTCAGAACGCTGGTGGCCAATCGAAATATGGATGAAGAAGAAACAGAAGAATTTGAAGATGGGGAAAAAGAACTAATAAAATTAATTTCAAATGAAAAGACCACCAGCAAGCAAAACTACAGTGAAAAAACTAGTAGTGAAGATAAGATTAAAATTTACTCATTGTTATCCTTCAACAACGGCGACATAGAACGATTCGCCAATAGTTATGCCCCCGAACACTCTGAAAAGTTTATAAATTACTTAAATTCAAAAGAGCTGTGGCATTTATATCACTTGCCTTACGAAATTATGTCAGCTTTGGACCAGTTGTCATCTGGTGGGAGGTTAGGTGACTTACAGGAACAACTTGATTATGGTATTTCGCAAAAGCTGAAAGAGCATTCATTAATCCGGGGGGATTTACTTAGTGAAAAAAGGGCGTTGGAAGCAGTTGAGCGTATAGCCTTTGCGCTGTTTATGATGCAAAGGCGATCTATAAGCTTAGAAGCTACGCCAGGTAAACCTCACTTAGTGTGTATCAGTGAAATCTTAACTGATTTTAGTCCTGCTGAATTAGCCGAGCTAATTAGAAAACCAATATTCACTATCACAGGAGTTAAGCAATTTAGGTTTCATCATCGCGCATCGCAGGAGTATCTAGCAGCGAAGCAGCTCAAAAAGCTCAAAGAAAGCGGTCTAAAAACGAATGATTTGTTTAACTTTCTGTTTGCTGAAATTGGTGGTGAAAAAGTCTTAATACCTAGTATGGAGCCTATTACCGCTTGGATGGCCTTATGGAATAGAGACATTTTTAATGAAGTAAAGATGCGCTCTCCAGCGTTAATGTTCAGACAGGGCATGCCTGCCTTATTAGATATTGAACAACGTGCAGAGCTAATCCGTTGCTTTGTTAATAAGTATTCTCAAAACTCTGGGTGGTCAGGTGTTGGTATTGGGCAACGAGAGCTTCAAAAAATTGCATCTCCAGAGCTGTCTGGCGTAATCAGAGAGTGTTGGGATGAAGCGTATCAAGGCTATGAAACCCGCGAGCTTCTGATTGAATTGATCTATTTTACACCATTATTTGATTGCACCGATTTAGCTAAGCAGGCTCTTCACGATAGTGATCTGAATATGGCGCATAGAGTTTATGCTGCTTGGACTATTCTAGAGTTTGGTAGTGTCGAAGATAAGAAAGAACTCGGGAAAATTGTACTTAGAGACGAATGGCCGCAAAGACTTAGACGGCAATTAATATCTAAATTATTACCTGAATCAATTACTTTGGATGAGTTTATAGCCTTAGCACAAGAGTTGGAAGAAGTATCTAATAATGTGCATGGGTTAGGTTATGAGCTGTATAAATGCGTAGATTCTAAAGCAATAGATTTGAAGTCAGTAGCAACTATTCGAGATAGTTTTGCCCAAACAATTTGGGAAAATAGAACTGAGGGATCACGCATATTTCGAGCGGATTCTAAATATCAGCACTTTGCTGATGCTGTTTACTACTCTTGTTCAAAAACAGTTCCGTATATGGAGGAAGAGTTTGAAGACTGGGCATGGTCACTGGCGGTAGCCTTTC
The DNA here is from genome assembly GCF_014164495.1 of Pseudoalteromonas sp. SG41-5. Classification (NCBI taxonomy): domain Bacteria; kingdom Pseudomonadati; phylum Pseudomonadota; class Gammaproteobacteria; order Alteromonadales; family Pseudoalteromonadaceae; genus Pseudoalteromonas; species Pseudoalteromonas sp. SG41-5. Next base: position 26,930 of record NZ_JACJFH010000044.1, read on the forward strand.
ACTTTTCGGAGTATCAAGAAAGTATTATTGCTAGGGATGAAGTAAAGGCACTAAAAGAGATTCTAAAAACATCACTTGTACATAGAGAAGCGTATTATTGGGCTTGTCTTAAGTTAGCGACTGCACTTGAAGGTGAAAAAGACCTTCTGATTAGTGATTATCATATTGATCATACTAATTTACTTAAGCCATATGGCGAAAATGATATTCCTTGGCTATTAGATGCATTCAAAAACAGCAAGTCAAAAGATAAAAGGGCAGCTTCCTTATTTAGATTACTGCAGTTAGTAACTACTCAGAAACTACCAAAGCTTGAAGATACATTAAAAGAACTCATTTCTGAAGATTGTGAATATTACCCATATTTACACAGTAAATTATATCCAGTTCCAATCGAGCCTGATGAATATGAACGTGAAATAAAGCAGCGTCAGGAAGAAGCAAAAGTAAAAGAAGAAGAAAGAGTGAAAGGCTGGACTGAATGGAGAAAGCAAGTTTTAAACAGCTCTACTTTTGAATTAGATGAAGAGAGGTTTGAAAATACTTTTTATAATATTTTTAAAATGCTGAGGCAATCAGAATCCAACCCTATGAAATGGGGGTGTTGGGATTCAGAATCAATAGAGCGAATATTTTCAAAGGAGTTTCTGGAGGCGATAAGAATTAAGCTATCTCAGTATTGGAAAAACACTGACATAAAGCTATTCAGTGAAAAGCCAGTTGATGAAAAAAACACATACTCACATATAAGTTTAATGTCATTATCTGCTGTAAAGTGCTCTGCTGAAAATGAAGGTTGGGAAAACCAATTGTCACATGAGGAAGCTGTGAAAGCTGTTCGCATCTCACTACTTGAATTGAACGGCTTTGCTGACTATTTACCTAAATTGATAGCTGCCCAACCTGCTGCAGTAAAAGAAGCATTAACTAAAGAGGTTATGTCACAAATAGATGGATTTTCACAGATAAAGAGCGCCCCAATATTTGCTCGAATGACTAACTCCCAATCTGAGTTGATCAAAGTAACTCTCATTGAAGCCGCTTTAAATCGAATCGAGGATATCAGGGCTATTTTATCTGAAGGCCCGAACGCCGATATCAAATATATTTTCCAGTTGGCATCAACAGTGACTGTTGGTGACTCAATTGATATTTTTGCAAGTTTATTGGAAGAGCACTTAAAAAATAGCAAAGTTGATAATGCCGATTTGGTCGAATGGGTAAAACTATTTGCACACTTGGATGTAATTGGCGCAAGTGAATTAATTTTTAGGCTAACAGATGATTTATCAACAGTGGAGCTTAAACAAAGAGGAGCATCTTTATTCGCTAATGTCTTTGGTGACCGCCATCATAGCTTACCCCTAACCTTTGAGGAGATAGATAAAAATTTGAGGCTTGAAATCCTTAATAACTTATTGAATCGCTGCTATGAGGTTGTAGATCCAAAGGATGACCATGTGAGGGAAGGGGGAAGTTATAGACCCGATATGAGAGATGATGCGGAATATGCGCGCAGCTATTTATTGCAGTGTATTTCAAAAGTTAAGGACATTAGTACTGTTGGAATACTTAAAGGTTTAGCAAAAATACCTCAGGCTAAACATTTGGAGAGTAGGCTAAACCAAATGGCCATTGATGTAGCCGCCTCACTATCTGAGCCTAAAACCCCAATGAATGCCAGAACCTATAATGAGCTTGTTGATAAAAACAAGTATATCCCTCGTGATAACGACGGGTTATTCAACGTAATGACTAGCCGATTAGATGACTTCGAACACCATCTGCTTAACGATGAGTTTAGTATTATCGATACATTTAGGGAGGTAAGGGGTGAGCTAGAAGCGAGAAGGTTTATATCTGCTTACCTAGAAGCTAATAATCATGAGGCATATTCTGTAAGTCAAGAAGCTGTTGTTATAGCTGAAAAACGAACGGATATTAGGCTGCAAGCCACCAGCTTTCGTTGTTACGCTTCTATTGAGTTGAAAATTGATGATAAGAGTAATAAATGGTCTGGCTCTGAATTAAAGAAAGCTTTAATTGACCAACTAATTGGGCAGTACCTTAATCATGAGCGGTGTTATGTCGGCTGTCTGCTGATAATGATGAGAGAAACCCGCAAATGGAAACACCCTGAAACAGGCGATATGATGACATTAGCCCAAACGGTTGAGTGGCTACAAAGTGAAGCTGACGCAATCATGAAGGATAGAACTGAACTTCGTGTAGTTGTGAAAGGTATAGATTACTCAAGTACAGCAAATGAGCCGCGTTCCTAAGTTGGTAATGTAATTTCAGGGATTAGCTGGCCAATTATGGTCAGCTTTTTTGTGCAGGTATGGTGCCTTTGCTTGAACTATATATGCTTTTGCAGTGTTGCTATGTATCTAGATGTTAGGAATGATGCAAATAATAAAGCAATAAAAGGTATGTATGCCCCAGCTGTAGGGTAAAAGTTGGGTAGGGCGAAATAGACAATGACACCGACTAAAATACCTTTGATTAGTTTCTTAATAACTAACATACGAGTCTTTGTTTTGTTACCGAATGTATAAGCTCTAATTCTCCAGCTATAAACACCAATAACTAGTTGCGCAAGCGCGAAAGGCACTAAAATATAAAGCCAAATCATTAAAAGGTTTGCTCTGTGTAAGATTTGGTATGTAAGCGTTTGTATGTTGTTTGTTACTCTTTTAACTAAAGGCAAAAGCTTTGCTGTTAGCCTGGCTAAAGGGTTTTTATCGTCTGTATCTCGATTTACCTTGTCCAAGAAATACTGCTTAAATCCTGACCTCACAATGATTGTGTTGTAGTGCCTATGCGATGCATCAGTAAGGTTAAGCCAGTTTTTTTCACCGATGGCCTTGTAGCTCGCTTTAACTTCATTTTCTAGCATTCTGTTAAAGCTGGTGGGGTTTAAAGCAAGAACCTGTGCTGCCAACGCAAATAGAATAAAGATGAATAGCTTTGAGTATTCTTTTTTTCTATTTTGCTCTCCAGACTTATCCTTATACAGGTCTTCGCTGTCATTCTCATAAATCATGACGAAAACGCCTCCTTAAATGTAAGGGTTTTACTTTCATCGAAATTAGGAATGCCGAAATAGAACAGGTGTGAACGCTTCACAATCTTGCTCAGTAGAAAGTGCTGTATCATTAGTAATGATTCTTGATTTGACTCTTTTTCAATCAAGTTTGGTTTAGCGCGTATTGCTGAGTTCTTGTGCGTGATGAGAAACTGGCTGATTGTCTCTAAGAGTGGGTCCCATACTGCAATACACGAGCCTGAGCCTCCGGTGTAGACCATAACATCGAGTACGGCTGTAAGTTCACTTGTAACCGTGAAGAGAAAGGCTTTAAAAAACTCTGCTCGGCTCAGATGTGAATTATGTACAAGAGAGTGTTGGCCAGCTTTATTAATGATGTGATTAAATAGATCTACATCTTGTTGTGGATGCTTCAATTCATCCCCAATAAAATCTAACAAATATCGAAGTGTTTCTTCCACAGCAGGTGCTTTCTTGTAGATGACCGAGTATATGTGCTTGTTATCTTCTGAAAGTGAATTATTCACATTGCTTTTTTTGTAGCATCTACTTTGGATTTTATATACTTTTTCTCTGCTCATCGTTGTATTACCGGTACTTTAGCTTTGATTGTTCTGCCGTCAGCAAGTCGTGCTACATATTGTAAAATAGGCAGCGAGCCAAGTAGGCTTTCGTTAAATGCTTTGTCGTTTTGTTGTGTAAGCCTCTCAGCGTATGAAGAACCAAAGTCAGTCATGTCATTTGTGTTCCCTGAACTTTGACCTAAAGTGATTTGTTGGCTGGTTATTGGCACTTCACCAAATTGGCTGGAAGCATATTCTTGAGTTGATGTGTCGTTTGCTCTCATAGAGAAAAAGTTGTTGCACAGACCTAATACACGGTTTGCAGTAGCAGGGTCTGTTTTAGCTTCAATATCAGCTTTAGTTTGGGTTGCAATAAACATTTGCATGAATGCTGCACGACCTTGGGCTAATAAATTCAAAAGGGCATCATTCCCAGCAATCGCTGCATGTACTTCATCCACAAACACCGCTACTCGACGGCCTCTCCCTTCTGAGAAGTTGTATCGTGAACCTGCTACAGCAGCGATGTCAGCTAAAACAAGTTTGCTCAAATAACCAGCTGTCTTTGTGTCGCTGAGAGAATCAAGCGCCATGTAAAGTAGTCCTCCATTTTCAACGATGTCTGAAGTGTCTACATAACGACTGTCTTTCTCTCTTATTTTCCCTGATTTCTTTGATACACCTTCAATGTGATTTGATGTGTAATCTATATTTTCATTTTCAGCTGTATCGTATCTAGTATCCTCATCACGCGCATCTAAGCTTTCAGCTATCGCTTCTTCTGGTGATATAAGCTCATCCATAGGTGTAGATGTAAGGACGCTAAAAATAGGAAGTAAATTAGCTGTCATCTTTTGCATATGCTCGGCGTTGTGCGTAAGCAACTGAATTATGCCATCCACTTCTGGTGATTGATGTTGTTGAGATATAACTTGCTGATAGTAATTTAGCATTTGCTCTAAACGAGTTTTACCGAAAGAGCTCATTTTGGCGCTAAGTTGAGTCTCCCAATCTTCTCCTATACATTTAGCGTAGTGTCTTTCAAGACACTTTTGAGTTAAGGCGGTTTTACCTGTTGTCACGTAACGAGCAATCGATTTGATTTGTGGCTGTATGCCGGCATAAAGCATCGCGTTAACTGTTGAGTTTATGACGTTCCAGTTGAACCGAATGAAGCTATCTTCTTTACCCGACTCAACCATAATGGATGCGATACGTTCAGCTATCTCAGTCGGTCTATTCCAGTTTTTAATGGGATCTATTGTGCAAGATGTAGATGGTTTAGAAGGGTGAAAGTAGTGGTAGTGCTCACCCTTACCAAAATGTTCCATTTCCGCTTGTAAAGCTTTGCGCCACGATGAGTCGTTTTTTGGGTCTAGTACAATGACGGTATAACCTTTGTGGATCATCGCGAGGCTAAGCAAAATGAACATTGTTGTTTTACCGGTACCAACATTGCCCATAATCATAGAATGGCCAAAGAACGTTTCAGCATCTACGTATTGCCTTTCGGCGTCCCCGACACCATCAATCCATGGTTTACCGCCAAGCTTTAATGTTTCTTTACGCCACTTTTTAACGAATGGTTTTAGAAATAGTGGAAGCTTCACTTCTTGTTTGTCAGAGTATAAGCCTTGTATTTGATATGAGCGATTTGCATGCTCCACACCCCACTCAAAGCCATTTCCAATGAATATCTTGTTATTTCCCTTCTTTTTATTGTTTGGATTTAAGATATTCTCTTTAGCCATGTGCTCTTGACGTATTGCTTTTATATCCTCGAATTCAATCTTGTTGAAAAATATTTTGCACTGGCGTTTGACTAGTGGAATTGCCTTTAAAGTATAGTGTCCACATTGAGCGGTGAGTATTGTAGTGATTCCAAAACCCACCATACCGATATGGCCTTCACTCTCAATAACGCTTGAAGTAAAGGTTACAACACCTGCGGCTAAAGAGGCGTAAGCCTTATTTAATTCATATACAGGGCGGTATAAATTTTCGTGGAATAATGGGTTACTACGTTCCTGCGTCATGTTTCACCTTAATATGTATGTCATTCTTATCTTGTACGATTGAACTCGACAAGATATTTGTTTCGCTGGCTTTGCAGTTTGTGACGGCATTAACAAGAGTTTTCTTATCTCTTATAGGTGCAATTAAAAAGCCGTCTCTTAACTCAACTTTTTCGTGAATAATGTTTCCAAATAATAATTCAGCTGTCTTAGGGGTTAAGCCAATAGCAAGCAGAGATTCAATATCTAACTTTGCTTTCTGAGATGTATTATCAGCCGCGGTTACATCTGAACTATCCTGATTTTCATTTGATTTCGGCTTTTTTTCAGCTTTTTGGTTTTGACTTGATTCAGGCGACTTCGCTTTAACGTATTTACGCTTATTGATGATGAAGTAACGAATTAATGCTGGAGGCTTTCTTTCGATAAGCCCCGCTTTTTCAAGTTCGTTTTCTAGATTGTCGTCAAGGTTGTCTTTCCATTTATCATCAACAAGGTAGTAGTTTTGACCATCGATTAAAATCGGATCTAAGGTCCTTATGAACTCAATGGCTTTGGTCGTTGAAGTCACCTTAATGCCACTCTTAGGTTTTGGGGCTGTTTTTTTAAGTGTTGTTTCGTTATTTTGCTTTTCCGGTACCTTTGCACTTTGTTGGTTGGTTGGAGCAAATAGCTCACCATTAGTGTTCTTTGGTTTTTCCTTTTTAGGTTTATCTTTATTTGGGCTATCCTTTTGAGCTGCTTTTGCTTTTTCAGATGGATTGCTAGGCTTAATAGGTTCTTCCGCAGTATCTTCTCCTCTGGCTTTGCTAGTATTAGGCTTGCCGTTTTTTTGCGGACTTTTTGTTGCCGAATTCTCAACTTTCATTTCTAGAGAATCACTATTAGCTTTTAAATGAGCAGCAGCCTCATGAGCAATAACATTTTCTTCGCTTATGTATCGGTAACCTTCACTTGAGTAGATAACTGCGTTTAGCCCCATGTCGAGTTTTAATAGGCCGTAACGGTTTGGTGGAATAACTTCACCTTTAAGCAAAAATAAAGGCCACTCCAGACGAATAACGCCAATACCGCCCTTAAGATTTTTACTGATGAGTAAATCAATACCCTCAGACAGGTTAGTGACAGTTTCAAAAAAGAGCGCGTAATCAGTTTTTTCTTGCTTACGAAGAATGCCCCTATCCATCATTTTTTCACGCAAAAGACTTGGGTTGTTAGGAACAGTTGGATCTGATTGATGCATTTCCTTTGCTAACTCATTGAAGCATTCAGGCCACCGAAGGTATATCTCGTTATCAATAGCAATTGCTTTACCTTCTGTTAGCCATACTTTGGCTTTATCTTGCATTAGCTTGAGGATTTTCTCGTGTAATGCTGACTTCCTTGCGCCAAGGTCGTTGTCCCAAGTTGTTTGAATGTCTTTGGCAGTTGAAACATAGTCAGCTGAGCGAACAGCTCTTTGTAAGTAGCCATCTATACCTTGATAGTTTGCAAGGGTGGTGCTTATGTCTTCAAGCAAGTTGCCAGGGCATGTGCCTATGTACCTCTTTGCATCAGGTGTGAGGATTTGTTGAAATATGGATTGTGGAGAAACTTCATGCCCCTTATGAATTCTGTCTTTTCTCCATCTAATGCCAACTTTTGTTATTTTGTTTTTTTCTTTCCAACTAACAAGGTCCTCTATAATTGGAATCCAGATATTATTTGGATTGTTTTTATCGTAAATATCCATATCAGTTTGCATCTTCCCTGCGTCGTGCACTAAGCCGCATAGCCAAGCGGCGTACTGATATCTTTTTGTTCTTTGTCTCTCGACGTCTAGAGGGAATTCTTGAGGGAGGAATTGAGACTTTGCTTGCCTTAATGCCAAATCAGCTACTTGTAAACTATGTTCAATTAAGCCGAACTCTTTAGCATGGTGGTAACCCTCAGAAGCAGGAAGGTTACCACAATATCTAGCGTAGTTTTTAATCGTATCTATAAATAGACCTTGAAAGGTTAGGTTTTCTTTTTCCCAATCATGGCAATTTCCAAAACAGTAGCGAGTTTGAGCTATTAAATATTTATTATCATCAATGATCTGATTAACTAACTTTGGGCTATTCGAACTATCAAGATCTACATTGCATTTCTTTGCGTCATCTCTCATCAAGCGAGCGGCATTTTCACTTTGAACGATTAGATACTTTTTCTGAACTTTTAAGAAAAGCTTAATTAAAATAGTAAAAGGAATAAGTAAAAGCTTCATATTTCTCTCTGGAAAAAATTAGGCGGTTTCCCGCCTAGTCAATTTAAGCTGCGTTAACTTTTGAGTTGCTTGACTGTTCGGTTTCGTTCTCAGAATCTACAGTGGGGTTATCCAATGAAGTAGATTTTGTGTCAGTGTTTTTTCCTTTGTTTTTAATTGAAGCTTTGGCTTTAATTTCTTCGTTTTGTTTTAAAATAAGACTGTCATCGACATACAACTCTAGGCCACCTCGAATTAACGAAATTAGTTGGGTGGATTTAAATCGGCCCCCACTTCTGTCTTTACCAGGTGATGTAGCGTTGCTAATTTTTGCTACTAATTTTCGTAATAGACCAATCGCTCTATTGCTGTTTTCATGACGACCTAAATCTGTAACAAAACCGGTTAACCAAAGATTTTCTAATTCTGCAATTTCATTATCTAAAGTTTGAATTAGATTTAGTAACTTCCAAGTGACTGGATAGCAAACTGGTACGCTTGATTCATAAGAGCTTGGTGTCATAACTTCTGGTGATTCTTCTAAACCGGCATTTTCCATAAATGCTTCTTTTTGTTTTTGTATACTTTCGATTTCTTGGTTAAACCAATCAGCAAGCTCTGACTCCCAAGCGCTTACTTTAGAATAGAGCTCATTTTCTGTAGTGGTTAACATTAATAATGAACCAATGCGTTCATAAATATTTAATGTTCGGTCACCTTCGTTTTTCCAAAAATTATGGATGGTGTGTGATTTGAACTGGATATTAGTAACAAATGTTTTATGGATTAGTTGGTCATTATTGATCATGATTTCATTCCTCAGCTGGAGCGGTAAATAGTGTTTTAGAAAGTTTGCAGATCTGCTTTTTCAAACTAACTCTGGATGAATGCAGAACTTCAAGTGACTCCCTTAATGGAGCAAGTTGCATTTCAGTTTCCCAATTAATTTTTGCGTGGCCATCCTCGCAATTTTTACTCAGTTGTTTTTCGGTATATCCTTTTTTTGTTGGTGGAATTTCTTTCCCCCAATGCCTATTAATTTTCTTGATAGGTGAGTACTCATGAGAAACCCAAGTGATGTAAAATTTTTCAGAGTTTTTTCGCTGCCTAACTTTTACTTGTAATGTCGATTTTTTAAAATCGCCCGACTCACCATGAATTTGATCTAAAAGAACTCTCCTTTTTTTGTGTTGGTCACAAATATCTTGCGCGCTTTCTACAATTGGTTTTTCAGCATCCTCGATAGCCTCTAAAACTAATTTCAGCACTTCTATTTCTGTAGACAGCATCTTTAACCCCGAACTTTAATTGAGACTTAATTATGCTTTGCAAAAAGATAGCTAAAGCCGAATTTTCAAACGTATATTCAAAAAAATTAGCCAAAGCGCGTTTTTAAGTGTGGTGAACCGAAAGTTGAAGTGAATTAAACCTCAAGGGTGTAACCGGGAAATAAATCTAGAGCAATAAAAAGGCTTGCTCTATTTAGACGCAAATAAAAGTTTTCTGCGTCGCGAAACACCCAAGGATTACTGTAAAGGGAGAGTGTTTTTTGCATCATATGTACGCAAAAACTTGTCATTGAATGGTATTGGTTAAATTAACCTTTTTCTGCATCATAGTTACGCAGAAAAACCATATTAATAAATTGGGGAGCTGTTGCGGCAGGTTTAACATGTAGTCCAATCGCCTGTAAATGTTGATTGGTTGCATCACAATTTATGCAAAGAAATACCTGCGAACTTTAAGTCACCTTGTTTTAAACCGTTCTAAAGAAGATAGTTAAGGAAAGAAATATAATTTACGGTTACTGCAATAAAACGAAGTTTTGCATCATATATGTAGCAAATAAACTTATATTACTTGAAATCTAAAAGTTGAGAACCTTGATGCTTACATCATCAATCTACTTTACGTCTCTTTTGTGTGTCGGTTTTATTTACTTAGAAAAACCCTTCCTTAGCTAACAGGGGGTTACCCATAATTTTATGAGCATGTGGCTATAGGCAGCGTTGGTATCATGAATAGCATATTTAGATTTTACAGAATGTGAAGGGCCATACCGAAAAACTAGAGCTTGAATAACCCTCTTTTAAAGTGAAGTGCTCACATTCCGTATAGTGGATAGTATTACCCTGTTAAAGATAAAAATCAGTTTCCGTAAAGCGGTTAAATTGTTCGCTATATGTTTAAGTCATCCTTCCTATGTTTTATGAATTCTAAGTACATTAAAGCTTCGGATAAGTTCATTAAAAGTCCGCTATATGACCCAAGGTGAACTTAAGCTAATTCCTCTTGAAGGATGTCGCTGCTGTTTGATTGTTTCCGCATTAAGGAAAAATAGATTCCAGTCTTGTTCCGCATAATGAACTAGCTCTTTGTCTGGTGATATTCTCACAACAATAGCACAATAAGAAATATTGTTAGTTTTGACTACAAGATCATCACTCGGTGGCAAATCCGCATTATGGAGCTTGTAAGAAGCTGTCTTCTTCCGCAATGCGGATAATCAATATTGATACTTTTTCATTTCCTTGGATTAGCAATTTAGTAGGTAGGTGAGCAAGTGGTTTATGAATTGAACGGAGCCTACTCCGCAAAGCGAACTAAAATATTAACCTGAATACTGCTCTATTTTTTCAAGATCGAAATGAAATTGAGGTTACGCACTTGTCTAATTTTGAGAACAAAAATGTGATTACATTCCACGTTGCGGACTGTTAATTGGCTTTTGCATTACGTTTTGCGGATTAAGTTTGATGTATTCAATTTCCTTAACTCGGAATGTTACAGCTGATTACAAATTATGATATTCCATCGGCAACAATGAATTTGAAAAAATATCACCTTTAACCACCAGCTTAATGAAGTCCATTAAATGGATTTCGTCACACGAATTTACACTTCGTACAACGGACTCACGATGCAACCACATGCGTCCGAAGAATGAACAACATATAGTCCGTATAAAGGAATGGCTTAGCTTTGCAGTTAATTTCTGGTTTGCTTTGGGTATAGTTTCTTTGCCAGACTTATGAATTAAGCTTATAGCTAAAAGTTTAATTGTATTTACCAGTAGGTGGATTAGATGACTTGTTAAAGCATTCCGTTATTAGGATTAAATTGATTTGGTTACAGGCCAAATACCGGATTGAGTAATTGAATATGTAAAATGAAATGGGGCATCTAATTTAAACGTCTTAGTTGGTGGTTTTGAGGTCTTTTTGAAAATTTGAAACAGAATACCTGAATTATCATAAGTTACTTGGTATCCGTAATGTGGCATCTGATCTCCCCTAGACAGCTCCGTTTTGCGAACTTAAGCCATTTAGATATCTGTCCGCAACCCGAACCATTCTAGGAGGGGCTGCTTACTTGAATTGTGAGGCATTTGTTTTTACATTACATATTAAGTCCTCTGGCGTGATCACATTTACTGGGTACTTGCTTTCTAACTTCTTAAGGTTTTCATGATAAAAAATAGATGTTTGACCAGCACTACTCGCTCTGTCATTAGTACAGAAGTAATCAATACCATAACCATAACTGGCTGCCAGAGCATCACCATCAACCCACTCACCAACACTTTTTGCATATTTTTTATCAGATAAATTGTTATCGGCCTTGGTTCTCTGTATGAGTCCACCTTCAACCTCCGGCAATTGTTTCATTAGATGGTTTCTTCCAGCTCCCAGGCTTTCTATAAACCTTAGGCACTTGAATGAACGTTCTAATCTATCGCCTAAATCATGTCTTACATCTGGTGCAAGATACTTTTCGTCAATATCAAGAGCAGGTGCGCCAACTCTTGGTAGCTTAGTAAATCTGAATCCAAGTTCTAATGCTTTAGGTATCATACTTGCTAAATACTCAGTTAACTCTGGAGCTTTTGAGCCTTTAGAAGATGAAATTTCCTCCCCGTCTATGGCTATGGAATATGCACCTTTAAAATTTGCTATATAAGCTTTTCTTTCTGAATTTTTCATTGTTTCGATCGTTGCTATGCCCTCAAAGAAAAATGGAGTAATAATTTTCGACTGTATCAAATGAAACAACTGAGTATATACTTCGTCAGAGTTTGCCCTTTTATTTTCATCAACTATTGATTCCCATACATTTGAATCAAATGTAACCCAAACTTCCATAATACCAATCTGCCAAATTATATGATCTAATTAGCACACTGATACTTATCTACTTTTACTAAATTGAACTTAGAAAAATCCAAGCAACTTTTAGCTTTATCACGTAAAGAGCCTAATGCGAGAAAGCGAATACGCCTGCTTGCTGTT
>NZ_JACJFH010000045.1:0-38800 GCF_014164495.1 Pseudoalteromonas sp. SG41-5
CGAGTTTCAGTTGGAATTAAAAGCGATTTAGGCAAGGCATTGATTGCAAGTAATAGTGGTTCTATTGTTAAAATCAATAACGCAGTATAAATCGCTTTTAAACCAACCCGTTGGGCGTTTCACAGGCACTTACTCTCAGCGTTGTTACTTCTTAAAAGGGGCTGCCATTGTTGCAAAGTAACGCCTTGATACTAAGCCCCTGTGAAACGCTGAATTCTGTATCTTGAGGTGGTTTGGGTATAGTTGCAAGGATTAATTATTAAACAATTTAAAAAAATGTACGTGAAATGTGGGCTAATTAAGAGCGAGTAAGCCGCAGTAAAGTGGTCTGAAATAAGTTCAAAAATTAAACTTCTTTACTATTAATGAGTTGAAATAAATTTGTCATAATTACATTTTTTATAGGAACTTCACCCATAAACCGCAGTCACAATTAGAGCAGGAAACTGCGTGTTAGTGATTAGATAGTCGTAATTTTTTGTACATATATGGGTCGCACAGAAGATGGTACGACCACTTTACTTTTTTATATGTTAATTCATTTTTTGCATCAGCAGCTTAGTTAAAGTCAATTTATTTAATTGCTTTTGTGATTTGAATTTAACAGTTTTATTAACTATTCATTAAATGTAGATGTCACGAACACTACAAATATATAAATATAAAAGGTGAGGATTTACCTATGAAGAGACAGAAAAGAGATCGGTTAGAAAGAGCTCATTCTCAAGGCTTTAAAGCAGGCCTCGCGGGCCGTTCAAAAGACCTATGCCCTTATCAACAAGTAGACCCAAAATCAGAGTGGTTAGGCGGTTGGCGCGAAGCGATAGAAAATCGCAATATGTATAAAACCTAATTTTTAAGTATTGAATTAAAGCAAAAACGCCGCTGTTTATGAAACAGCGGCGTTTTTGTAGCTGGGTTTTAATTACAAAATTAAAACGCGCTAGTATCTTGGAATAAACCAACTTTTAAATCTTTTGCTTCGTAGATAACGCGGCCATCTACTTCAACAGTACCATCAGCCATCCCCATGAATAATTTACGTTTAATAACGCGCTTCATGGTCAAACGGTAGGTCACTTTTTTTGCTGTTGGTAAAATTTGCCCAGTAAATTTAACTTCACCTACACCTAGCGCACGGCCAAGACCAGGACCACCAGACCAACCAAGGAAAAAGCCAACCAGTTGCCACATTGCATCTAAACCAAGACAACCTGGCATGACTGGATCACCTTTAAAGTGACAAGCAAAAAACCAAAGATCAGGGTTAATATCAAGCTCAGCAACGATTTCACCTTTACCATGCTCTCCACCGTCATCAGTGATTGAGACGATACGGTCCATCATTAACATGTTGTCACTTGGTAGACGACAATTGCCTTCTCCAAACATTTCACCTTGACCACATAGGATCAAATCTTCTTTTGTATAACTATTTTTAGGTTCCATAACACTTTTCATCGCTTAGAAATTGCCACGTACTTTAGCGTACACTTGTACGCTAAACAACTCGGAGCAGTTAAAAAAATAATTTATTTGCACGAAATACCACCGCTTAGGTGAAGAACATGCTAATTACACGATTAAATCGCGCAATTACTAGCAAAAATCATTATAATTACCGTGATTTTTTAACCAGTATAAAGGAAGTTTATGATCCTTTTTGTTAACGCACTTACCGTAATTGATTTTTCTTACTTGTGTAATAAACGAGGCGCAGTTGGCGAGAGCTGGATTGTTGATTTAACCTTGCATGGCAAGTTAAATGAAGAGTCTATGGTGCTTGATTTTGGCTTAGTTAAAAAGCAAATCAAAGGCATTATAGACCAATGTATTGATCACAAACTGGCCATTGGCAACCAAATTAACGGCCAAGTTGAAAACCATGGTGACTACACAACACTTGATTGTACCTTTGGTGATGATCACCACTTAGCAATGAGCGCGCCAAACCAAGCGTTTTGTTTAATTGATGCTGATGTTATTAATGAGCAGTCAGTTATTGAATTTCTAATTGCTACAATCATGCCGCAGTTACCAAGCAATATCGATAAAATCGAAATTGAGTTAAAGCCAGAGCATAGTAAGAGTTTTTATTATCACTATAGTCATGGCCTTAAAAAGCACGACGGTAATTGCCAGCGTATTATTCATGGTCACCGTTCGCAAATTGGTATTGCCCTTGATGGCATTGCAATGCCACGATTACAAAAGCAATGGGCTGATAAATGGCAAGATATTTATTTAGCGACAGCAGAAGATCAAATTCAAGCGCCGCAGCTACAGCACATCAGCGCCAAAGAAAATGACCTCTGTTTTGCCTATACCGCCGCACAAGGCTATTTTGAAATGGCAATAAGTAAAGAACGGTGTGATATTTTACCCATTGATACTACGGTTGAATGTATTGCAGGTTACCTTGCTGAGCAAGTTAAAGCGCAGCATCCTGACAATGACGTAAAAGTCACAGCATACGAAGGTGTGGCCAAAGGGTCCATTTGTTATGCGTAAATTATTAGCCGTTTCGTTATTTGCTACTGCGAGCTTTTTTGCTGATGCAGTGGAGCTAAAAGGTCACTTAACCCAAGGCGGGTTAGTGACGGGTCAAATTGATGGGGTTAAGTCAATTATTTTTAATGGCCAAGCATTAAAAATCACCGCACAAGGTGAGTTTGTATTTGGCTTTGGCCGTGATGCTAAATTAACCCATCAATTAGCCTGGGTTGATGCAGACGGTGTCAAACATCAACAAGCGATTGAGATCACTAAACGTGATTATAAAATTGATAAAATTACTGGAGTGGCAAGTAAATATGTGTCACCGCCAAAAGCGGTAAGTGACCGTATCAGCCGCGAAGCTGTGGCAGTAAGAAATGCCCGAAAAGTTGACTCTGAGCTTAGGTACTTTTTAGATCCAGTTTACAAACCTGCACAAGGGCGTATTTCGGGTGTGTATGGTAGCCAACGCTATTTTAATGGTGAGCCTCGTCGGCCACATTTTGGTTTAGATATAGCCAACAAGACAGGCAGTCCTGTTTATGCGCCTGTCAGTGGTACCGTTGTTTTTGCTGATAACGACCTTTATTACTCTGGTGGAACTTTAATTTTAGATCATGGCCACAGTGTCACGTCTACCTACATACACTTAAGTAAGCTTGATGTAAAAGTAGGGGATACCATTAAACGCGGTGATAAAATAGCTGAAATTGGTGCGACTGGTCGTGTAACTGGCCCTCATCTGGATTGGCGTTTTAATTGGAAAGGCGAACGCCTTGATCCTGCACTTATGATGTTAGATAAATTAGCAAACCAAAAGTAGAGAACATGACAACTCAAGTAAACCGTGAAGAAATAATTGCTCAGCGTATTAAAGACTCAACGACTTCGGTCACAAAAACAGTATTTCCTGGGCGCACTAATCACCACAATACCTTGTTTGGTGGTGATGCATTGGCATGGATGGACGAAGTTGCATTTATTGCTGCAACGCGCTTTTGCCGTAAACCATTGGTAACCATTTCATCAGATAGAGTTGATTTTAAAGAAGCTATTCCAGCTGGAACCTTCGCTGAATTGATCTCAAAAGTTGTGCATGTAGGCAATACAAGTTTAAGAGTAGACGTTGAAATATTCTTAGAAACAATGCACAGGGATGATAAACACTCGGCAATTACTGGGAGTTTTACATTCGTTGCGGTCGATGACAATCACAGACCTACGCCGGTTGTATGCGATAAGATGATTTATGGTTTTTAAACCGAGTTGTTAAGTTAAGAAAGCACTTTTATGGTGCTTTCTTTGCTTTATAAAAAGAACACATCATACTATATTGCACTATTTTATATCTTTAGCATCTGCGTTAAAACAATAATTGAGTAACCAAGTAGGGGGCTTAATCTATTCTCTGCTTGGTTACTCACATTCAAGGTATTAAAGCACCATAGCGGCTATCCAGCCAAATATTAGTAATGGAATATTAAAGTGGATAAAAGTAGGCACAACTGAATCCCATATATGATCATGCTGACCGTCAGCGTTTAAGCCGGAAGTTGGTCCTAAGGTTGAATCGGAAGCAGGGGAGCCAGCATCGCCTAAAGCACCTGCGGTTCCCACTAAAGCTGCGGTTGCCATCATTGAAAAGTTAAGCTCTAAGCACAGTGGCACAAACAAGGTTGCTATTATTGGCACTGTGGAAAATGAGCTGCCAATCCCCATGGTGATCATTAAACCAACTAATAAAATTAGTGCAGCTGCCAAAGGTTTGTTGCCATCAATAATCAATGCGGCGCTTTGTACTAAGCTAGTCACATCGCCTGTCGCTTTCATTACAGAGGCAAACCCTTGAGCTGAGATCATTATAAATCCAATCATTGCCATCATTGCTACGCCTTTACTAAATACGTCGCTATTTTGCTCCCACTTAACTACGCCAAACAAACTAAAAATCATCACCCCAACTAAGCCACCTAAAATCATTGAACCACTGACATTTTGTGCTGCTAAAGAGGCTAATACCGCTGTAATACCGACTAACAATACTTTTTTAGGTTGTTCTACAACCACATTAGTTGCGTGCTCTTGATGTTCGTCATGCTGATAATCTCGATGTTTTCTATAACTGATAAACACCGCTACAATTAATCCAACTAACATGCCACAGGCAGGAATGATCATCGCCATAGGTACTTGGGTATTAATGATTTCTAAGCCATTTTCCACTAAGTTTTTATGTAAAATCGAGTATAAATAAATTCCACCAAAGCCATAGGGTAAAACCATATATGAGGTTGCTAGACCAAACGTTAAAATACAGGCAATAGCACGTCTGTCTAACCTTAGTTTATTAAATATAACCAGTAGCGGGGGGATCAAAATTGGTATAAAAGCTATATGAACTGGGACTAGGTTCTGCGATGAAATTGCACACACTAAAATTATCAGTAAAATAAAATAGCTTAAATTTGTTTCGCTATTACTACTATTGTTATTTACTTTAGCGAGTAGTTTTGCAGCTAAAATGCGCGTTAAGCCTGATTTTGAAATCGCAACAGCGAATGCGCCTAGCATTGCATAGCTTAGAGCGATCTCAGCTCCGCCAGAGAGGCCTGCGTTAAATGCGTTTAGGGTATCGTTTAAGCTAAGTCCGGCGGTTAAACCGGCGACTAAAGCACTTAAAGTCATAGCAACAATTACATTAACGCGGGCTAAAGTAAGGCCAAGCATTAAAATAACGCCAATCACGACTGCATTCATAGAGTTCTCTTAGTTGTTGTTTTAATTAATTTTACCAGATTTTTACTGTGTTTTTTACGATAAGCACTAAATATTAGCTGGCGATAACGCACATCGGAGTATAATTGCGCAAATTGCATGATATATGTCCGCTTGTTAGGCAGCTGTTGAGCTGCATATGCTAAAAATTGCAGCGGCGTTTGATTTGACGGTGCAGAAATACCTTGCTTATTACACCAACGCACAACAGTAAGGTAGTCTTTTGCGAGTGAATGCGCTGGCGATTCTGGCTTTTTAGGCCAAGACAAATACACAAAGTAACAAATAAAGGCTAAACATACGGTTGCTATCACGATCAGTGAAATTTGCCAAAGCTGTTTATTACCGAATAATTCTTTTAGCAGGGAAGATTGCTTTTGCTGGTCAAAACCTAACACCCAATTTGTCCATTGGTAATCAAGATTTTCAAGCTTAAGCCTTAACCAGTTAATACCAGCAATATTACTCAATCGTAATAAGCCAAAACTCAAGTTGCTAGTAAATTCGCTATTAAGCTGCAAGTGCTGTGATAAAGATCCGTTTAATCGTTCAGGTGAAACAACCGCAGTTGCATCAAAAATTTGCCAACCTTTATTTTTTATAAATACTTCAACCCATGCATGGGCATCATATTGATAGATGCTCATATAACTATTTTGTTGATTATACTCACCACCTAAGTACCCCGAAACAACGCGGGCAGGAATACCAACACTTCTAAACATAAATGCAGCCGTGCTGGCATAATGGCCACAAAAACCACGTTTATTAGCAAATAAAAACTGGTCAAGGGTGTTGTTACCGGTAATTGGATCCGGCGTTAAGGTATAGCTAAAGTTATTATTGGCAAAGTAGTCATCCAGTGCTGAATAAAAAGCCTGATCATCGTTATTATGTTGTTCATACAGACGTTTAGCTAAAGACTGCGACTGTAAATTAGTCTCTTTAGCTAATAAACTAAGCTGCACGTTTTGATAGTGTGCAGAGCGAGAGAGTTCAGCCAAGCTAAAAGCATAACTCTGGGCTGTATAGCTGATACTATTAGCTAAAAAACGTTTCCGCAGTAGTAATCCATTGCTGGTTGTTTTTACATCTTGATGGGCCGAGTCGGCAAACTGTAAACCATAAAGCCAAGGCTTAGCGCCAGGCTCTGCGAAAATTTGATAACTATATAATGGTTCACCACGTTCAGCTGAGGTGATTTGGTCAATTACTTGCTGGCTTTTTAAAATGTCCGATATTAACCAGCGTTTACCATCAAACTCATCATGTATAATCGCTCGCCAGTAATAGGGGGAAGATGGCTTTTGCTGATCAAATTTAGCTCGAAATACTAACTCATCTGAATTAGACAGTTTGGCTATATCAAATGGATCAACACTTTCTGACAAACCGGTTTTAGCGAGTTTTGGCCCCGGTAATTGCCAAAATGCGGGAAGTTTCGGTAACAATAATAATAAAAATATCGCTAAAGGTAGTGCTAGCAACAAAAGTTTGCAGCTGTCTTTAGCTGCAATTTTTAAACTATGTTTAGATTCAATCAGCGCTAAAAGCGCAAAATTTAAAATATATAGCATGCTAATTACTAGCGTAGCAAATAAGCTCTGAGAAAATAGATATACTGTTGAGAGACTAAAAAAACTTAACAAAATGATAGTTTGATAATGCTTTTTTGTATTGGCTTGCAGTAATTTAAATAAGCTAGAGAGGATCAGCATCGCAACAAATAAAGTCACCGTATCGCTAAAACCTACGTCATAAAACAAGATCAATAGACTCAAACCGGCCAAAGTATTTGCTAATATGGCAGTGGGTTTATTTCTTTTCAATAAGGTAACGGCTAGATTCCAAATACACAAACTAGCTAATAATGTATTAAATAGAGGAGGTAACTCAGTAAAAATAAAACTCAGCACTAAAATATAAACAATAGATAACGACAAATTGATCGCGGTTAAATTATCAGTGACTTTCATTTTCATCCTTTGCAAAACGGCTTAGTGCTTCTAAACACTGTTTACAATGTTCTTTGGTATCACTGATCGCGTATAGTCCTGCTTCTAATTGCAGGCCATAACTAACGCCTTGTGAGTAAGCCTGAGTTACTAAATAGCTTAATTGTTGTAGGCGGGATTCGGTATTTCCTTGTAACTGATTAAAATCAAAAACAACACTTTGGGCTGAATAATTTACAAACTCTTTTACCATTAATTGCTGAGTTTTTGCGTAATGTTTCCATGATATTCGTTTCATATTCATACCAGTTTGATGAATATTTAAACCATCAAATTCATCACTACCATGGCTGTTTTTATGCAGGCCATCATCAGTGTTGTGGTTATTTTGCAAACTAGCTTCATGCAATGGTTTGAGTTGTTGCGGGTAGACAAATACCGTATGTGCTAATTGCATGTAGCTCCATACCGATACTAATCCAAACGGGTACTTGCTGATTATTTTTAATCGGCGCAAGGGGTATTCACCACGTTCTTTTAATCCTAAATCTAAATTAACTATTTGCTTTTGACTGGTTATTTCATCAACGGTTGTGAGGGTTTTATTTTCATAAATAAACTGCAATGATTGACATTTTTTTTCGGTTTTTAGTTGCAGCTCTAATAATGCAGAGCAGGGAGCATAGCTAGCTATATGATTTTTATAATCAATTTTTAATCCTTTAAGATTGCTATAACCCATAAGTAGCGAAAATATCATTACTACAAGCATTAAATAAGCCATCGCTAAAATCAGATTATTCTGATAATTAATGCCTAATATAAAATTAAGCATAGTAACCACTAAAAAGCTCACGCCCAATTTTGATGGCAAAACATATATTGTGTTATGCGTTAAGGTAAGATGTTCGGTATTATGTTTATTTCTTAGTAATAGCTTGAAAACCTTAGCTTTAAACTGAAACCAAAAAGTAGGGCGCTTTCCTGTTTTATTGTTCATACCTTAAAGTGGCACATCAACAGTATTTATTAATTGTTTGATCTGTTGTGAGCTAACATCATGCTGCAGACCTAAACGATGTTCGCTAACACTAGCAAAAATAGTTTGCACATCATCAGGGGTAACAAAGTCACGACCATCAATAAACGCCCATGCTTTCGCGGCTTTGCCAACTGCAATACTGGCCCGTGGAGATAACGCATTAGCAAATTGGCTGTTATTTCGGGTAGCAGATACAAGCGCCAAAATATAATCAACAACCGGTTCACTTAACATAACAGCACTTACTTTATTTTGTATTTCAATTAATTGTTGTGTATCGATACGTACAGGTAAGTGTGCATAATCACGATTATGTTGGCCTAAAATGAGTTTACGTTCAGCTTCTTTAGGTGGAAAACCCAAACTAATACGCATAAAAAAACGGTCTAATTGAGATTCAGGTAAAGGATAAGTACCTGATTGATATAAAGGGTTTTGAGTTGCTATAACAAAAAATGGTGTTGGTAGGGCATGTTTATCACCATCCATAGTAACTTGGTTTTCTTCCATTGCCTCTAATAAAGCGCTTTGTGTTTTTGGACCTGCGCGATTTATTTCGTCCGCTAAAACAACTTGACTGAAGATAGGCCCTTTATGAAAAGTAAATTTATGCTCATTGGCATTAAAAATACTTGAGCCCAGTATGTCTGAGGGTAATAAATCACTGGTAAATTGCACTCGTTGATATGATAAACCTAATACCGCAGCAAGTGCATGCGATAAAGTGGTTTTACCCATACCTGGCAAATCTTCAATTAATAAATGACCTTGGCTAAATAAGCAGGTTAACGCGAGTTTTATTTGTTGCTGTTTGCCAAAAATAACCTGAGATAAATCATCAATGATCGCTTGTACGGACTGTTTCATAGTAACCTTGTAGGTTGATAAATTACATTAAATGAGTTCGAGGCGTTTCATGACCGTATCAACTTTTTTAGCATTAAATGGTTTTGCAATAAAACCTTTAGCACCTAGTTCCCAAGTATTTTGAACATTTTCGAGGCTGTTATGGCCAGAGCACATGACAACATGTGTATGTGGGTAATTGTCATTTAAGTATTCAAGAATTTCTGTACCATCGGTATCGGGCAGTTCAATATCGAGAAAGATAACATTCGGGGATTTTTCATCAATCAACGTTTTAGCCGATTCAAAATCTCTGCTTTCAAGAATATCTTCAAAACCTAACTCAGTTAAGATCTGATTTAAGTAGTCACGTATATCTTGAACATCATCAATTATTAGGATTGGTTCTAACGGGCGCACAAATTCCATATTGTTTACTTCTTGTGATACAGCTTAAATTGTATTTTTAATACTATGCTAAGCGATAATGAAGCTCAAGAAAGATACTCGAATTAAACTGTATTATTGAAATAAACCACCACTAAGTCCGATACCGTCTAGTATTGGACTTAACACCCATATAAACACACCCCAGCTTAGATAATTAATTAATAACCTATAATTTATATTATGTTAAATAGAGTGGGTTTTATAAGTAACAACCTAATTACCGTGATTAATAAACGCTATTTTCCCTACTTGCATGCAAATTTAGATTAAATCAGTTACATCAATTTCAAATACCTAACTCACACATAACTAATTGTTAAGGCTGGTCGTTTAACTTTGATTCTAAGCGCACTTTAAATCTGTTTTATATTAGCTGACTTTGAGCATTGCTCATTTACACACAACTATATGGTTGAACTATGGTCCTAGCTCTACGATCATTCGTTCGTGTATTTGCTCAATTGTACGTGACAGCTCGTTTAGTATATTCACAGGCAAGTGCCCTAGCGTAAGATGCGTTTTTTATTGCTGACTATCTGGTAGCGACTTTTTAAGCGTGAACTACGGCTTGATTATTTATGACCAGTAAACACTTCGCTTATTTATAAATTGTTTTAGCTTACATAGCTACAATGTTATCGTATGAAGAATTAGTAAAATCACAGGAGTAATTTGTTTTGATGGGAATTAGCACGAATAAAATACGGTATGCGTCCCCTAATAAAGTTATTGATATTCCGGATGATAAACGTGTGTTTGTGATTGGTGATTTAGATGCTGATTATAATAAATTTCTACAAGCCATCCATTCAGTAAGTTTTGATCCGCACGCTGATGTACTAATTTCATTAGGTGATGTTATCGACCGTGGCAATGATAGTTTAAAGTTGTTAGATACCTTTTCACAGTTGGGTGTCTATATGGTCTTGGGTAACCATGAGCATATGATGCTCGAGGCACTTGCTAAAGATCAACAAGCGTATGACTTATGGATAAAAAATGGCGGTCTATGGCACAAACATAGTGATAAAAATAGCCTACTAAATGCCTGTAATAAATTAATATCGTGCCCACTATCAATTTTATTGAACTACCAAGGCGAAAAAATTGGTTTGTCGCATACTTTAGCTACATGTTGGGATTGGCAGCAACCTATGAAAGTAAATGCTCAACTGATCAGTGACTTATTATGGGATAGACAAATAACGCAGAGTAAAAAACTGGTTCAAAACCTTGGCGTGCTGTTCTCTATTCATGGACATAACGCAACCGCTAAGCCATATTGGATCGAAAATACGTACCATATTGATACCAATTACTTAGGCGGGAGCCCTACAATTGTTGAGTTAAGTGAATTAATCAAAAATTTTAAAACGTTGATAAGTTAGTAACTTACAGTTAGGCACTAGATAAATAAAATTACCAGCTAGTGCCCATATGTTTAATGCAGCGCTGCAGTAAATGGAATGTTTTTACATATTTCAGCTTCAGCGATAAGAATTTCTTCTAATCGTGCATCGACCTCATTTTTATCAAAATATTCATAAGCCAGCTCGACAAATAAGTTCTTATGTTTTTCTTCCGATTTAGCTATTGCCACATAAAAATCTTTTTCTTTGCCGATTGGTAATGCTTGTGCAACTAAAGAGAAACGCTCGTGTCCCCTCGCCTCAATTACGGCACCGACTAATAATCTATCCATTAAGAACTCGTCGCGGCCATTTCTAAAAATCGCGCGAATTTGTTTCACGTACGGATCTTTTTGGTCGTTGCCTAAGTTAACATCACGATCAAGCAGTAGCTTTAATACTTGTTTAAAGTGGATCATTTCTTCCAGTGCTAAATCTGTCATTGCTTTTACAAGCTTGCGGCGATCTGGATAATGCGACAACATCGACATAGCCATACCGGATGCTTTTTTTTCTGCAGCGGCATGATCTTGTAAAAAGGTGTCAAAGTCTGCCATCACAGCTTCGGTCCATGCAAATGGAGTGTGGTATTTTAATTCGAACATAAATATTTTACCTAAAAACTAATGGCGAGATTTTAACGCAATTGAACTACAAAATCTTGTTACAGCAATAATTTTTAATCACCTTGAGTAGTTACTTCCTATCAAGACGATGGGTATAGATATTTATCGATTTTACCATTTGCTGTTGAAGCAACTTTTAGTGGATGTTTTACTGCATTCCAAGCTGTTACTTTGCCACCAATATTCATTTTTTCAAACTCTGTCAGTTCAGTTTGTAATTGCAAAAAATCACAAAGCTGATTAAAACTGTTTGGATGGGCGATATCTATTGATAAAAAGTCAGCTGTTCGCTTAGCAAAATAGTTATGCGCAGCACTTTTGTGTTGCTCATAGCATTGTTGCAAATAGGCATCACTGTGTAACTCATCAACAGAAAAACGGCCAAAGGTATGCAGATAACAACGCTTAATATGAGGGTTGAACCCCCCATCCGCTCGCATCAAGTTGGTGTGCATTCTCAGTAATAATTGGCGAATTGAAGGCAGCCATTTATCTGCTTCTCGCTCTAAATAGATAAATTTAGCACCTGGATAAAGTGAATCTAAATATTCGTAATCATTAAAAATTGGGGTGTCAGCGATCACTTGCGCTTGGTTAAAACATTGCTTGGTATAGGCTGTATGGGCACAACTAAAACCAAGTTGTAAAAATGCATGGCATACACTGGTTGTGCCCGTACGAGGTAGGCCAATTATAAAGATTCTCTCTGACATTTAATAAAGGCGTGTAAGTAATAAGATAAACGCATTTAACACTATTATTAAGAAGGTTGTTAGCGCGCCAATTTGGCGATAGCGGAGATTTTTATCGACAATACCCAAATTATGAAATACGCGCCCTATCAGTAATGCTGCCCCAAATGCGTGGCAATAATGACTGGCTAAACCTTGATACTCGACTAAAAACAATAAAATAATTGCAAGAGGAACATACTCAATAAAATTACCATGCGCGCGCATGGCGCATTGCAGTTGTTGATTACCACCATCACCAAGTGAAATTCGTTCAGCTCGACGAACTTTAACTACGTTCATCGTTAAATAAATATAAAAAAGTGCTAATAAAGCAGCATATAAAGATACAATCACAATAAACCTAATTTTTATCTAAGTGTTTATAAAAACTTGTGTATTACCAAGTCTCCCTAATTATTGGTAGTACTATACAACTATTGTTATTTAAATAACAAATGATAATCAACCAGTACAGTATCAATGGCGTTTACTATTTATCCGATTAATCATGATGAAATATAAATAAAGTAACAACATCTTACCGCCCGCGATTAGAAGCCCATATATTATAGATTTTAAACCTGCAGCGGACAAAAAATACGTTCCTATTGGCACTGTTACTATTAATAATTAGACCTGCAACAAAGTTTGTTGTTAAGCTTACTGCATAAACTAGCTGTTGTTGGTGCAACAACTAAGTCATCTTAGGGTTCATATATGTTTACTCCGCGAAAATTTGCCGATAATTACCGAGAATTAGTCAGTAGTATTGGTTTCTATCCATCGTTATTATCGGTGATATTTTTATTGTTTGCAGTACTTGTTACCACAACAGAGTACACCTCTTTTGTTATGGAGCTTAAGTCGCTGCTTGAGGTACTATTGGTTGATAGCGAAGAAAATGCACGAACGATTCTAAGTACATTAACGGGTAGTATTATTTCGCTAACTGTTTTTAGTTTTTCTATGGTTATGGTGGTACTAAATAGTGCCAGCGCAAGTCTATCACCAAGAGTATTACCGGGGCTTATAACGCGTAAATCACATCAACTTGTTTTGGGTTTTTATCTCGGCAGTATTATTTTTTCAATCGTTATGCTGATCAACATCCGTACTATGGATAATGGTGAAATAGGAATTCCTTCATTGGGCATACTTTTTTCACTTGTTTTTGGCCTGATATCGTTAGGCTTTTTTGTATTTTTCATCCATTCAATTTCAAGGGCTATTCAAGTCGATAACGTATTAAACGACTTATATAAGAATACTAAAAATGAATTGAAATCGATTATTAGCATGCAAAAAGATAACCCTATCGATGTATTTCCTAACTTTGACGATTGGTCGAGTATTTCAAGTAAAACAGAAGGTTACTTTAAAGGCGTGAATAGCGATAAACTATGTGCCCTTTGCCAACAACATGATATAAAAATTTATGTTGTAGTTAAGCAGGGTTTTTTTACTGTTGAAGGCTATCCGTTTTTAAAATGTAATCATGATTTATCTGATAACGTGCAACTCCTTGAAGATCTACTTAATTGCTTTATTTTTTATATCGAAGAATATGTAAGTGACAATTATAGGTTTGGAATGACACAGATTTCAGAGATTGCAGTGAAAGCGATGAGCCCAGGTATTAACGATCCAGGTACTGCGGTAAAGGCGATCGATATGCTCAGTATTTTACTCATTGATCGATTAAGCATTTATAACGTTAATTACTCTTTAAAACATAGTGATGATAAACAGCCACTGTTATATTTCCATGAAACATCATTTGATGAATTATTGCATGATAACTTCACGCCAATCCGCAACTATGCAAAAAGTGATGGTTATGTGATGAATAATGTACTCGAAGCGTTCAAAAACATTTTGTTCAGAACCCACCAGAACAGTAAAGCAGCGCAGAGTCTATTTACTTATTTAGATGCTATTATCGATGATGTAAATGAGAATATTAGTAATCAGTATGATCGCGAGCAAATAATTAATATGCTTAATGCTATCGCGAGGATCTCCCCTGAAATGGGAGATAAATTGGTGGCGAAATTTCGCCACCAATGAGTTGAGTGTTAATTTTTAATTAGATAAATTGCATAGCTGTCTGCTGAGATTGTGATTTCGCCAGCATGATAGGCATCAGGTACGAAACTGCCAGAATTACTGTCTGACAACATGGTTTTTTCAGCACGCATGTAAGGTTGAGCTGATACGTTCATAGGGGCATTTGAAGCACTATACAAACCTTTGAGTTCTACGTCGTATTCAGCTGCAAATTCTTTTGCCGCTGATTTTGCATCTGCAATTGCCATTTTTTGCACTTTCTTTTGCAATGACTCGTAACGACTCGATGTGAACTCAGTTTGATTTATTTCATTAATGCCTGCGTTCACTAAACTTTGCAGCAGTAATGGATATTTTGTTACATCCGTCAGTGTGAGTGAAAGTGTGCGACTAACTCGGTAACCAATAAAGTCTTGTTTACCTGTTTCACGGTTGTATTGATTTTCTCGGTTAATTGAGATTTGTGAACCATAAATACTTTTTTCATCAATCCCCTGCTGCTTTGCTAATTTAATCGCTTTAGCCATAGTTTGATCAGCTTTTTGTTTAGCGCTCATCAAGTCCTTATCAACTTCAACAATTGCAACGCCTAACTTTACATTATCGGCAATAGTGGAGATTTGCGCTTGGCCTTGAATGTAAATGTGTGGGGCATCTGGTGTACTGGCTGCAAATACATTGAAACTTAGAGTCGCGGCTAACAATGGTAAATAACGCATACATATCCTTAATAGTTTTAATAACGTTATTAGATACCGTACGCGGTTAATTTAAAATGAACAAGCATAAAAAAACAGGCCGAAGCCTGTTTCTAGATAATTTACTAGTTAATCAGCAGTGATCACTTAGATACTACAACGTTTGTAATTACGGTATTTTGGTAACCAGTAATTTCTGTCAATTGCCGCCCATAACATATCATCGCTGATCTCAAGCGCTGCCCCCTCTTCGATGGCTTTTTTAGCCACCCCAAAAGCAATGCGTTTACTCAGTGTTTCAATTTCTGTTAGTGCAGGTAGTA
Source organism: Pseudoalteromonas sp. SG41-5 (assembly GCF_014164495.1). Taxonomy (NCBI): domain Bacteria; kingdom Pseudomonadati; phylum Pseudomonadota; class Gammaproteobacteria; order Alteromonadales; family Pseudoalteromonadaceae; genus Pseudoalteromonas; species Pseudoalteromonas sp. SG41-5. The sequence continues at coordinate 15,422 of NZ_JACJFH010000045.1, forward strand.
AACTCCCTTTACCGGTATTAGCCCGAGGTGATGATTCTGCTAATATTTCACTCGACACCATGAGCATTGCATCAGTAATACGGGTGGCTTTCGCCGCAATAACACCTAAACCAATACCAGGGAAAATATAGCTGTTATTACATTGTGGGATTACAAATGTTTCACCGTCATAAACAACCGGTGCAAATGGGCTGCCAGTTGCAACAATCGCTTTGCCTTGTGTCCAATTGATCACATCTTCCGGCAGTGCTTCAACTTGCTTAGATGGATTACTTAACGGGAAAATAACGGGCTGTTCGCATCCATTATGCATGGCGCGAATAACTTGCTCAGTAAATAAACCAGGTTGCCCTGATACACCAATGAGAATATCAGGAGCTGTGCAGTGCATCACATCTAGCAATGATGCGTATTCACCGCTGTATGTCCAATCAGCTAATTTATCTGTAGGTTGAGCAAGTGCTTGCTGGAAGTCGCGCAGTCCTTCCATACCTTGAGTTAACAAACCAAAACGATCAACCATGAAAACTTGGCTGCGAGCTTGTTCGTCAGAAATACCTTCCGACACCATTTGCGTAATGATTTGCTCGGCAATACCACAACCTGCGGAGCCTGCGCCTACAAACACTACTTTTTGTTCTGATAATTGTTCATTCTTCACACGACATGCAGCAAGCAACGAACCAACTGTAACCGCTGCTGTGCCTTGAATATCATCATTAAAACTGCAAATTTCATCACGGTAGCGTTTTAATAAAGGCATCGCATTAGGCTGTGCAAAGTCTTCAAATTGTAATAACACATTTGGCCAACGACGCTTAACGGCTTTAATAAATAGATCTAAAAATTCATCGTATTCATCTTGTGCAATACGTTTATGGCGAGCACCCATATACATAGGATCGTTTAATAACTTTTCGTTATTCGTTCCTACATCAAGCATAACCGGTAGCGTATAGGCTGGGCTTATGCCACCACAGGCGGTATAAAGTGATAGTTTACCAATTGGAATACCCATGCCACCAATACCTTGGTCGCCTAAACCAAGAATACGTTCACCATCGGTAACAACGATAACTTTTACTTTGCCTTTGGTCGCATTACGTAAAATATCATCGATTTGATAACGATCTTCATAAGAGATAAATAAACCGCGCGCGCTACGATAAATATCTGAGAATTTTTCACAGGCATCACCCACCGTTGGGGTGTAAATAATAGGCAACATTTCTTCAAGATGGTCACGCACTAAACGGTAGTAAAGTGTTTCGTTGTTATCTTGGATGGCGCGTAAATAAATGTGTTTATTTAGGTTGTCTTTAAAACTTGAATATTGTTGATAACAACGTTCAACCTGCTCTTCAATCGTTTCATAGCGTGGAGGCAGTAATCCCGCAAGGTTGAAACTTTCACGCTCTTTTTGAGTAAATGCACTGCCTTTATTTAAGAGTGGCGTTTCGATCAGACCAGGGCCTGAGTGATGAATATAAAGATAATTTGGGTCAGTATTTGTAGTCATAAGTCCAAGCTTAACGAAGTCTTTAAGTTACGATCTGTCATTATTACTGTTGAATATTAAAAAGCAATGATATTCAATCTTGTCAGACCATTAGGAGAAAATAAGACGTGTGTGCTTAACACACACGTAAAAGTAGATTGTACATTAAATCACGATGTCAATTAAGGCTTATTCACTGGCATTTCGTGCTCTTTAAGAACAATACTTTGCTCACTTAAAGCGATCCCTTCGCGGCGAGGATCTGCGGCACCAAATAAAGTGCCATTGACGACTTCAACCGCATGCAAGCCAGAGTTTAAATCGACCACTTTTACTGTATGACCCCGCTTTTGTAAATCAGGAATAATCGCCTCGATAGCGGTGCCTTTTTCAATACTAGTGTAATTATTATTACGATTAGTAATTCTTGGCAAGTCAATGGCTTGTTGAGCAGTTAGTTGCCAATCTAGTACGCCAATAACCACTTGCGCGACATAGTCGATAATTCGGCTACCGCCAGGTGAGCCGACCACTAAGCGTAAACTGCCATCGTTATTAAACACCATCACCGGTGACATTGAGCTGCGCGGACGTTTACCTGCTTCAACACGGTTGGCTAATAATTTGCCGTTTTTGCGCGGCGACAAGGCAAAGTCGGTTAATTGGTTGTTTAATATATAACCGTTCACCATAACCGTTGAACCAAACGCCATTTCTATTGAGCTGGTCATTGATACCGCGTTCCCTTCACTGTCGACAATAGATACATGGGTAGTAGATGGCAATTCATACGCATCATCTTGTGCGTAACTTAGTAATGGACGAGGCTGCCCTGCATAGGCTTTTTCGTCTCGCTCACTTATTAATTTTGTCCGTTGCTCGATATAGCGTTTATCGAGTAGCTCATTAGTAGGAATATCTGCAAAATCGGGGTCGCCCATATACACATTACGATCCGCAAAAGCGAGTCGCGATGCTTGGCTAAAATAATGCAGGGCTTGTGCCGAATTAGCTTTAAATTGACCCATGTTCTTATCTTCAAGCAAAGCGAGAATTTGTAACACCGCGACTCCGCCACTGCTCGGTGGTGCCATAGAACATACTTTATAGCTATGGTACGGGGTGCAAACTGCGTCACGTTGTTTACTTTGATAATTAGCTAGATCGGTTAATGCTAAAGTGCCTGGCGCAACAATAGAATGAGTGACCGCAGCAACCATTTGCTTAGCGTTATCGCCTTTATAAAAAGCATCAATGCCTTTACTGGCGATTTTTTTGTAAACTTCAGCAAGTGGTTGGTTCGTTTTAACAGTACCAACAGCAAGCGGTTTACCATCTGGAAAAAAATAATCACGGATCACTGGAAGTGTTGTCACCCCAGGATTTATTTGTTTGGCTAATAAAGCATGTAAACGCGGCGATACTACAAATCCTTGTTCAGCAAGTTCTATGGCCGGTTTAAACAGTTCCGCCCATGCAAGTTTGCCATATTGTTGATGCGCTTTAGAGAAGGCATGCAATAAACCAGGTACACCCACTGAACGGCCGCCAACCACTGCTTCAATCCAAGGTGCCGCGTTACCTTTTTCATCTAAAAACAATGTTTCGTCAGCATTACTTGGCGCTGTTTCGCGGCCATCAAAGCTGGTTAGCTTATTATGACCTTTGTCAAAATACAGCATAAAAGTCCCACCACCAATTCCTGATGATTGCGGCTCGACCAAGGTCAAGACTAATTGCGTTGCAATGGCAGCATCGACTGCACTGCCGCCCTTAGCGAGTATGGTTTGTCCTGCTTTAGCAGCATAGGGGTTTGCCGCAGCAACCATATACTGCTGACCGGTGACATGTTGCTTAAGTTGATGGCCAGTGGCGGCTTCTGGCTCGCGTACTTCTCGTGGTGTTTGAGTGGCTAAAACAGGTAAAGTGAGAAGAGTTAAACTAAAGACGACGCTGGTTTTAAAAGGTAAAAACATAAAAAGACCTTAATTGCATTGAGATGTTTGGCATCTTAAAGTTAAACGGGCACAATATGCAAAATTTTGCTGTAAAAATAAGAATAAAATGGTCAATTTACCACTTCAACCCCGATATATTTTACCCCCGCTGTGTTTAATGGCATTAAGCGCCCTATTTGCAGCGTTTAATTTAAATGATGTTTTAGAGTTTAATCGCCAGCTCATTGACCAAGGCCAAGTTTGGCGTTTGATCACGAGCCAATATGTGCATGCTAACTGGGCGCACTTAGCATTAAATTGTGCCGGTATCGTACTGATATGGGCGTTACATGCTGAGTATACAAAACCGACGCAATATGCATTGCACACCTTGTTTTTGGCTGCTTGGTGCGGTATTGGGGTTTACTTTTTTTGTCCTGACATTCACATTTACACCGGATTGAGTGCACTACTGCATGGTGTCATTGTATGGGGGGCAATCAAAGATATTGAAGTTGGCATGAAAAGCGGCGGTTTATTGTTTATCGGTATTTGGCTTAAAATTACTTATGAACAATTTCATGGCCCCAGTGCTGAAGTGAGTAAATTAATTGCCTCTCGGGTTGCTGTTGATGCTCACTTAATAGGTGCAATTGGCGGAATAGTACTCGCAACGCCACTGCTGATAAATTATATAAAAAAACGCCAAGCATAAGCTTGGCGTTGTCTAAAAATTTAGTGCTTATAAACTTTCTTTAAATAGTTTATGAATACGACGGTATTCATCTAACCAACTAGAAGGCTGTACAAAACCATGTGGTTCGACTGGAAATATAGCCGTTTCAAAGTTTTCTTTTTCAAGCTCAATTAAACGCTGTACTAAGCGTACTGAGTCTTGGAAAAACACATTATTATCAACCATAGGGGCGTTGATCAATAAGCGGTTTTTAAGTCCCTGCGCATAATATATAGGCGAACTTTTTTCATACGCAATTGGATCAACATCTGGGTGATTTAAAATGTTTGATGTGTATGGACCATTATAGTGTGCCCAATCGGTAACTGGACGAAGCGCAGCCCCTGCTTGAAATAAATCAGGCTGAGTAAATAACGCCATAAAGGTCATAAAGCCACCATAAGAGCCGCCATATGTACCCACAGCACCGGTATCAACATTGGCATTTTCAGCCATCCATTTAACACCATCGGCTAAATCTTCAATTTCTGGGGTACCCATTTGACGGTAAATCGCCGTACGCCAATCACGTCCATAACCTTTTGATGCGCGATAATCCATGTCCATCACTACATAACCTTCAGAGGCTAGTAATGAATGAAACATAAATTCGCGGAAGTAACCTGACCAACCCATGTGTGAGTTTTGTAGATAACCTGCGCCATGGTTAAAAATGATCGCTTTGCGGTTTTTGCCGCTCTCACCTTCTACATAGTCTGCTGGGTAATACACTTTTGCGTATACCGGTTGTTTGGTATGACTTGACGGTACCGCAACAATTTTAGGCGCAATTAATTGTTTTGCTAAAAATTCACTCGATACTGTATGAGTTAGCTGCGTTGCAGTTGTATTCGCTTTTGCATCAGCAACATATAACTCTGGTGGAGCCATGATTTTGGAATGTGTTAACAATAATTTGCTTTGATCAGGGCTTAATTTATAGTCGGTCATACCGTCTAAGTTGGTTACTTGCTCTGATTTTGCCGTTTGTGGATCAACGCGGTAGATTTCATATAGACCAGGATGCTCAACATTGGCTTTGTAATAAATTGCACTGTCGTCATCTGTTAGTGTGAGGTTCGATACGACAAACCGGCCTTTGGTAAGTTGTGTTGCTTTACCATTGAGTGGTTTTTTATATAGGTGGCTATAGCCAGTTTCTTCAGATAAATAATACAAGGTATCTGAATTATTTAACCAGCCAAAATCGTTATAAGCATAGTTAACCCATGCATCATCGTGTAAACGATGTTGTGAAACAAGTTTGGAATTTTTAGTATCAACAGTAGCTAACCAACGGTCTTTGTTATCCCATGCTTCAAGCATAATCGCGACTTGCGTGCCGGCTTTGTTCCAGACGATAGCACTTTGATCCCATCCCCAATCCATCATTAGGTTGATAGCACGAAGTTCTTTTTTAGATTCATATGTTTTGCCGTCACGGGCATAGTTTTCTTTTTTAACTGCCGCTAATACATCTTCATCAAAACCAGGTAAAGTATCAAATGCGAGTGCTGTTTGCGTTTGCTCAGTTAAATCTATGTAGATAACTTGCGAGGTTTGTGGTTTTTCATCAGCAACACGACGACGTACTTTTTCAGCTTTTACCCGTGCATTATCAGCAATATAGTTTGGCATGATGTCGGCTTCATCTCGCCAAGGTCTGGCTTCAGTGACAACAGCAATTAAGGCTTTACCATTTGGAGATAACTGCACATCGGCTAACTCATTGCCTTTACCTAAGTAAAACTGAGCATTGGCAATTGAACTATTTTGCTGGTTGAGTTGCTCTTTGCGCGCTTGTTTATCTTTTTTATTTTTATGGGTCAGCGCAATGTAATCAATCAGTTTATGCTGTTCTTTAGCGATGTAAGTTTCAGGCTCTGTAACTCCTTTTGGTGCATCGCTCAAATGAAGATTTACAAGCTCAGCTTGCAGTCCCGTTGCCAGATCTACTTTATAAAAAGAGTTTGCTTGACGATAAGCTAAATTACCATCAGTTAAAAATTGTGGTTTAGATTGTTTAGCACTGTCGTGAGTAATTTGTGTAATTGCACCTGTATTAATGTTCTTTACAAATATATTACCTTCAAATACATAGGCTTGCTGTGTACGATCTGCTGAATAAACAGCATCATCAGCCCCTAATGTATGCAATTTATTTAACGCTACTTGGCTTGCAGCTTGGCTATCAACAGCTTGTGCAAATAAGTCTCGAAGCTCATTACCTTGTTGTTTTTGCGCATAGACAACTGTTTTTGAATCAGCAGCCCAAAACGCACGCTCTGCTTGGCGGCCTAACCAATCAGGATGAGCCATTGCTTGCTCAAGTGTGATTGCGCTGCTACCTGTATCTGCAGGTGTTACAACAACGCTGGCAACAGTTGATTGTGGTTGCTCTGTAGGGGTAGATGCGGTTGATTGACAACCGGACAACATAACGCTGGACGCGACGGCAAGTGCAATTAAGGTTTTTTGAGTAGAAGATTTAAAAATCATAGGGCTTCTGTAAGGTTATTGTAATTCCCCCAATTTAAGCAGAAGCACCTATGTAATAGCAATTATTTCAGACAAACAGCCAAACTTTGCTGTTTAATAACCAAGTTACTTTATAGAAATATCTAACCACACCATGCGATGATCTGACGATGCATTACGATCTTTAATTAACCGGTACAACTCGCTACTTTTAGTTGGCCAAAATACCCCACCATCATGGACTTCAATGCCATAAGTTGAAGGCAAAACATAATCTGCACGAGCTTGCCAGTTTGCAGTGTAAGCCGCAGCATACTTTTCACTGTAGCTGGTTTTAGCGCCCTTACTGGTTGGTGTAAATTTGCTGTTTATTAATGGATTTTTTAAAAGTTGATCCGTTGTTTCTGGGCGTTTTTTATCTCCTTCAGGAGCCGCATTTAAATCTCCGACTATAACAAATCGTGATTTTTCAGCTAACCCGCCTTTGACACCATGATCGTCATAGAGGTAATCTGCGCTGGCGATATAATCTTTAATCAAACGTACTTCATCATGATTACGTAAGCCGTTTCTATCTTCAGCACCATCAAATACAGGAGGCGTTGGGTGCGATGCAATAACGTGCAGCGTTTTACCTTTTACAGTAACCGGAATATCCCAAAACGATTTTGAACTGAGTCTCAAAGCTTGCCATTCTTCGTTGTTATACCAATTTTCACCTGTAGTTGGATCAATAGGCATTTTAGCATCTGGCATATCTTTGTATTTAAAGGTTTGTAAGGTACGAATTTTATCAAAATCAATTGGGTAGCGAGATAAAACGGCCATACCATAATGGCCTTCAAAAAAGCCAAAACCAAATGCATCCCCTTTAATACCAGTTGCTTGGCCGTCATTATCTAGATCAAATGGCGTTTTCAAACCTGTGTTTACTGGGCCAACATAGCTGTACGGATAATCTATAGCGGGCTGTTTATTTTGGCTTTTAGCAAGGTAGTGCGTTTTAAAATAATCAATGCCTTGCGCTTTGCTGACATAATCAAATTCATTTAATAATAAAATGTCAGGGCGAATACGTTGAATGATCTCGGCAATATTTTTGATTTGTGGATGATCACTTTGTAATGCATTTACCAAACCTTTGGCATCAAGGGGTTTATCATTTTCAGCATAATTTGTTGCATCCATGCTCACATTAAACGTGGCTACACGTAAAGATGACGCGGCCAATGCTGAGTTAGAAAAACCACTGATTAATAGGCACGCTAATGTGGCGATAGAAAACTGCTTCTTCATACGATATATCCATCTAAAATTAATAACAAAATGACACTACTTACGACTATCCATAAAATAATTGCCATTATAAAGGGCTTTAGTCCTGCTTGTTTTAATACAGCCAGTGATAAGCCACTGCCAATTAAGAATAAAGTCATTACCAATAGTTGTTTTGCTACGGTGTTGATCAGCTGCCAGAGATCCGTAAATTGAGGCAAATACGTATTGATCAATGCAGCAGCTAAAAAACCAACAATAAATAAAGGAATGCTGGCCTTTTCTTCTGAGCGCCAAAAGACACCTGCAATCGTAGTGTAGGGAATGATCCACATCGCACGTGTGAGCTTAACTGTTGTAGCAATACTTAGTGCCACAGCTCCATAAGCTGCTGACGCCCCTACTACACTGCTGGTATCATGAATAGCTAACGCTGCCCATAAACCAAATTGGTGTTGGCTTAAACTAAAGTAATGACCAATGGTTGGAAATAGTAGCAAACCGACACCGTTTAATAAAAACACTACACCAAGTGCAACCGCTACTTCGTGATCTTTAGCTTTAATTACCGGCGCCATTGCTGCAATCGCACTGCCTCCACAAATAGCCGTACCGAATGATATTAATACACCTGTGTTACGATTTAATTTAAAGACTTGCGTTAAAATTTCACCAAGACCAATGATCGCTGTAATACTGACTATGGTCAGTACCAGCGAACTGCGACCAACTTCAATCACCTGATTAAAATCAACAGCAAAACCTAAGCCAACCACCGCGGCTTTGAGCATCCATTTACTTGCCTTTTGGGATAGCTCTGCAAATGGATTACCGAGCAAAATTGCAAACATCGCGCCACAAATTAGGGCACTACCACCACCAATCAAAGGGGTGATACACAGGACAAAACAAAGCAGGTATAGAGGCTTTTTAATCCGATCAGACACAGACAAAATAATCCCTTCGTTACGAGCGCACAATCTTTGTAGTGAGCTTATGCACAACTGGCGCTACAAGAATTACGGTAGGAAATGCGACACAAAATGCAAAAGCCCACGCCGCTAACCAAATAGAAACTATGTTATCAATTAAACCAACATTAAAAATTGAAATTACCAATGACATAAAACCAGACATAAATAATGCCATGAAAAAAGCGAATACCACGGTTCTGTATTTAGCGCTAATCATAAAACCATTCCTCAAGTAAAAAGCCGAGATAAACTCGGCTTTTTTAGTTAATTTAAAATCAACGCGGTGCTGGCCGCTAATACGCCGGGATAATCTTCCTCCGGAAGATACTCCGACAATTGTGCTAAGCGTTCACCTAACTCATGAAGGTTCGCAGCAGATACATTAATATGGCCCATTTTACGACCAGGCTTTGCTGTTTTACCATACCAATGACTCGTAACCTCAGCAATGCTTAGTACTTGCTGAGGAATCGCGGCTTGTCCGAGCACATTCACCATTGCCGTAACACGCTGTAATTGTGTGCTACCTAATGGCAGCCCAGAGACTGCACGCATATGATTTTCAAATTGACTGCAATGCGCGCCTTGTTGGGTCCAATGACCAGAATTATGAACCCGAGGAGCAATTTCATTGACCAATAACTGCCCTGCCACATCGAAAAACTCAATCGCCAATACACCAACGTAATCAAGCTCATTAGCCAATTTATTAAATGCATCTTCAGCTTGTTGTTGAATCACAGATTTTTCTTTACCGGCGATAGATAAGGTTAAAACACCATTGGTATGCTGGTTTTCAGTAAGTGGGTAAATAGCGGTATTACCTCTTTTATCGCGAACACCTATGATTGATACTTCACGATCAAATGGGATCATTTGTTCGGCAATAATAGTGTGTGGCGCGGATTCAGTACCGGAGGCAATAAAATCAGCCATTTGTGACCATATCTGCTCAATTTGATCATCTGATTTTAAACGCCACTGGCCTTTTCCATCGTAACCGGCTTGACAGGTTTTGATCACTAATGGCTTACCCAAGCTAGCAACGGCTTGTTCTAAATGGGCTTTTTCAGTGATTAACTGATATGGTGCGCACTTAACCGCGGTTTTACTTAGTAATGCTTTTTCTAGGGCGCGATCGCCACCCGTTTTAATCGCGGCTTTACCCGGATAAAACTTTTTGCTTGCACAGCATAGCGTTAGCACATCATCAGGAATATGCTCAAACTCAGCAGTGATCGCATGAGCATCTACAATGGCTTGCTCTAACGTTGTAGTATAGATTTGCCCAGTTAATGGGTGAACAATTTTTTTACTACCAACATCATACGCAACCACATTTAAATTCAATGGCGCACCAGCTAAACACATCATACGTGCTAATTGGCCGGCTCCTAAAATTAAAATAGTCATATTACTCTGCTGGATTTGGGTTAGCTAAAATAGTTTCGGTTTGTTCTTTACGGAACGCTTCAACTTTGGCAAATATCTCCGGTTGCTGACAACCTAAAATCTGTGCAGCTAATAATCCTGCATTTGCAGCACCAGCTTCACCAATTGCTAATGTACCTACCGCAACACCTTTTGGCATTTGGCAAATCGACAGCAATGAATCAATGCCATTTAACGTTTTAGACTTAACCGGCACACCTAATACTGGTAACGATGTGAAAGCAGCGGCCATACCTGGTAAATGCGCTGCACCACCGGCACCGGCAATAATTACTTTAATACCACGTTCTGCTGCTGAACTTGCGTAATCAGCGAGTAGTTGAGGAGTACGATGAGCCGATACAACTTTAGTTTCGTAAGCGATGCCAAATTTATCTAGCATGATCGCCGCATGTTCCATAGTTGGCCAATCTGACTTGGAACCCATAATAATGCCAACAGTCATAAATACTCCTCAGTAATGGTTTTAATACCTATAGCGGACTTATGTCCGCATTAAAGGCGGTCATTATACACGTATTAATTGTTAAATTGCGAATATCGAGTAACAAAAAAGCCATGACTAGCATGGCTTTTTGATCAGTATGTAAATTGAGCTTTAGCCTTCTTTACTGGCTAAATATTCAGAGTAAGTACCTCTGAAATCAATTATTTTGCCGTCTTTGATTTCCCAAATACGGGTTGCAACTGAGGATACAAATTGACGGTCGTGAGATACAAACATTAACGTACCTTCATATGCTTCTAGCGCAAGGTTTAATGCTTCTATTGACTCCATGTCCATGTGGTTCGTTGGCTCATCCATTAATAGGATATTTGGTTTATGCATCATAATCTTACCAAATAGCATGCGGCCTTGCTCACCACCAGATATTACTTTTACAGACTTTTTAATATCATTTTGTGAGAACAACATACGGCCTAAGAAACTGCGAACAACTTGTTCATCATCGCCTTCTTGCTGCCATTGCTCCATCCACTGAAATAAGTTCATATCGGTGGCAAATTCATCAGCATGATCTTGCGCATAATAACCGATATTATGGTTTTCAGACCATTTAAACTCGCCTTGCTTCGGTGCCAAACGACCTGCTAAAGTATTTAATAGTGTTGTTTTACCAACCCCATTTTCACCAATGATAGCGATACGCTCGCCTACTTCAACTAAGCCTTCAAGGCCAGTGAACAGCATATCGTCAAAACCTTGGCCTAAGTTTGTTAATTCAAGGGCATTACGGAATAACTGTTTTTCTTGCTCAAAACGAATGAACGGTGTTTGACGTGACGATGCTTTAACTTCATCTAATTGAATCTTGTCAATTCGCTTGGCACGAGATGTTGCTTGTTTTGCTTTAGATGCATTAGCTGAAAAGCGTGAAACAAACTGTTGTAGCTCAGCAATTTGATTTTTCTTCTTGGCATTTTCACTTAATAAGCGTTCACGAGCTTGCGTTGCTGCAAACATATATTCGTCATAGTTACCTGGGTAAATACGCAATTCACCATAATCAATATCAGCCATATGCGTACATACAGAGTTTAAGAAATGACGGTCATGGGAAATGATGATCATTGTGCAATCACGTTGATTCAGTACATCTTCGAGCCACTTGATAGTATAAATATCCAAGTTATTAGTTGGCTCATCGAGTAGCATGATATCTGGATCTGAAAATAACACTTGCGCAAGAAGCACACGCAGTTTAAAACCAGGAGCAATCTCTGACATCGGACCGTAATGCTGATCAGTTGCAATACCTACGCCCATTAGTAGCTCGCCGGCTTTAGATTCTGCAGAATAGCCATCCATTTCAGCAAACTCAGTTTCAAGATCGGCAACCTTCATGCCATCCTCTTCACTCATTTCAGGCAAGCTATAGATACGATCACGCTCTTGTTTAATCGCCCACAGCTCTTTGTGGCCCATTATCACAGTGTCAATAACTGAATATTCTTCGTAAGCGAACTGGTCTTGGTTTAGTTTAGCAACACGTTCATTTGGATCAGTACTTACATTACCAGCTGACGGTTCCAATTCCCCACTTAAGATTTTCATAAATGTTGATTTACCACAGCCATTTGCGCCAATTAAACCATAACGGTTACCTTCGCCAAATTTAGCTGAAATATTCTCAAATAACGGTTTAGCACCAAATTGCATGGTGATGTTAGCTGTACTGATGATAGCGCTACCCTCCAACGGGGAAAATCAAAGAAATAAAATTGGCTGGAGTGTAAACCAAATAGGCTTATTTTTCCATGAATTATTAGCTTCGTGGGCTATAGCTGCTGTCCATCGAAATAAGCTAATTTAGGTCAATTTATTATGCTAGTATTGTGTAGCTGCACACAAAAAGAACATAAATTAACAATTCAAATTTCCTCTATCATTTTTTGATGATATTTTTTCACTTTAGCCATTAATTTAGCTTTGTTAGTCTGCGCGACCAAAGGACAATGATAAATAGCACACAAGGCAATATTAAATGAATAGAAAATTAATTGGGGTCATCATCGCAAGCGCTTTGATAGCACCGAGCGTAAACGCTGTTGAGGTTTATGATGACGGAAAAAACAATTTAACCATCGGTGGTTTTATTGACGCCAGAATAATCCACACACAAGGGCAAACTGAAATAGTTAATGGTGCATCACGGATTAGCTTTGATTTTAGTCGCAAACTAAAAGATCAGTGGTCAGCTTTAGCCTTATTAGAATGGGGTGTAAACCCTGTTGGTAGTAGCGATATTATCTATAACAACCGCTTTGAATCTATTCAAGATAAATTTTTATATAACCGACTTGGTTATGTAGGTATAGCACATGAAAAATACGGACAAGTGACAATTGGTAAACAATGGGGGGCTTGGTACGACGTAGTTTATAGTACTAACTATAGCCTAGTTTGGGATGGTAATGCAGCCGGTGTTTACACCTACAACAAAGACGATGGTGCAATTAATGGTACCGGGCGCGGTGACAAGTTATTGCAGTATCGTAATACGTTCGGTGATTTTAGTATTGCAACACAAGTGCAATTTAAAAATAATGATTTTTATACTTGCGATATCGAAGCCATTTCTGAAGCTGCTTGTCAGACTTTGTGGGAAAATGGCAGTGATCTTGCTCAACAAGTAGAATTTAATTCAACCTATGGGGCAGCCGTTACCTATTCAGTAAGCGACGACTTAAAACTTTCTGCTGGGTTTAACCGCGGAGAACTGACCGTAAATTACGCCGCAGGACGAATTCAGTCTGTTAATGATTTTATTTATGGCGCAGGCGTTACTTGGGGTAACTTCAACAATGATGGCCTTTATTTTGCCGCAAATATCAACAAAAATGAAAATCATGATACCGATAACTTAGGCCGTCTGATCAAAGACGCGATTGGGGTAGAGTCTTTATTATCTTATAAGTTTGATAATGACATTCGTACCTTCATTGCATATAACGTCTATGATGCTGGAACAGATTACGTGATCCAGCCAAATTTTAATGCCGATCCTAATGACAACTTTAAACGTCAATTTACAGTACTTGGCTTTCACTATCTATTCGACGAAGATACGATTTTTTACATTGAAGCACGTAAAGACTTTAGTGATTTTTCAAGTGCCGATAAAGAACAAGAATATCAAATGGGTCTATCAGAAGATGATGGCATTGCATTTGGTTTTCATTACACATTATAACTAGAACACTTACAGGCTGATTATTTAATCAGCCTGCTTTGCTAATATTTAGCACCCGCTGCGATCACATTTTTTTTGCTTTACCTTTAGTTGCAAACGCTTTTGTCAAAGCCAAATAACCTTCCTTAGGTCCTAAAATTATCCATAACATTAAAATTCCCCCCGGTAATAAAATTGCTTTAAGTAATGGTCCTAGCATGTAAGAATAAAAAATAATAAATGGGATAAATAGTCCGTAACCAATAACTTGTTTGATAAAGTTCATATAAGTTCCTTGTTTAAATGAGCGCGCTCACAAATATAATTGAGCGCAGTCACTTTTTCAAGTAACTTCATCTTTACTATCACAAGTTAAATATAATTAATTGATATACAATGAATAAAAAAACGCAAACCTATAATAAAATTCTTACCTCGGCTTGGCTGTTATTCTTAGAGCAAGGTTATGCTCATACATCTACACGAGAAATTGCAAAAGCGGCTAATGTGGCCGTTGGTACTGTGTTTAGTCATTTCGAAAATAAAATCGACTTACTAAAAGCAGGAATGCAGCAACAAATAGATACGATCATTCATCAGGCTAGTTTAACTGATCGCCAACATGCACCAAGGCTTAAGTTACGTCACTATGCCCTACCGTTGTTTGAATTTTATTGTAATAACATTGAATTTAGTAAAATATTGATAAGCGATATGATTTGGCAAGCTGCTTTTTTTGAACAGCAAATGAGTGAGTTTAAAAAACGGCTGTTCAATGAACAGCAAGAGTTTGACGATATAAAAGCAAGTGTGATGTTAGATTGTTATTTTATGACCATTATTTCAGGGTTAAATGAACCTGCGCCAGAACCTGAAAAAATGCTACGCCAACTAACCAGCAAAATATCTATTCTTTAGCGACAACTTATTTCACGCTGTGTTTCACTTTGGGCATTAAATTTAAGCTTTTAACTTACCCTTTGTTTAAGTTAAAAGCTTAACTTAAAGTAATAGCGCTTTTCTATGTGGTTAAGTGCATTTTTATTTGACCTGAACCTGATTACTTTAAGAACTCTGTAACTGCCCTATTAGTAAATCGTTGTATCAATGAAGATCCCTCCATAGCCAAATAAGCATAACTCTTGTGATACGTTTAATCGAATTACTAACTTTGATTTATCAAGCTCATAATTCCTTTTGACATCTTTTAGTTAAAAATAACGCTTATGCAAAGTTATCTTAATTAATAACTTTTAGTATGATGTGTTCTTTTGCTGTTTGTTACGCAGATTTGTTACTATCTTATTCTTTAGTTAAGCATATTAGTTTATTGATGAATTATAGAAATCGAGTGCCTGCTTAACACTAACCACTGGATTTTCCAAGTGTTCTAAACCTTCATTAATTCTGCTATTCCAGATAATTTCATTAGCATATATGTTAAGGCTATTATTAAGACCAGCAAAGGCACTTAACATTAATGGATGCTCGGCGCCTCCTACTGTTATATAAAGCGACAGCGGTATGTTATCTGCTGTATTGAGGCTTCGTTGCGATAAGAATCGCTCAAACTCTTTTACAACTGTCATATCGTCGTACCAAGCAGCCGGACTAAATGCAAAATAACCGTTAAACAACCAAGGTTTTGTACTCATAGTGTATAAAACAAAACTCCCTCCTGCTGAATAACCCGACAAAACACGATTATTATCTAGCTTATAATGTGATTCTAAATACGGTAATAACTCACCTTCAATAAAAGCCAAAAATTGATCTGCTTGACCAAATAATTCTGGTGAATTTTCACTTGCTGGTCTTGCTTGGGTATTCACATCTTGGCGTGCATACGGCGGCACTAAATCACGATTTCTGGTAAAGGTCCAAAATTGATTAGGAATAGACACTAAAATTGTATCTTGCTGCGCTGGTAACTCAGCCATTACTGAATCCCACTGCGTAAGATTAAAGTTACCATCGGTTCTAATGATCAAGGAGTAGCGCTTATTTGGCTCAAAATTGTTAGGTAAACGAATAAACACTTTCCTACTTTCATCCAATACCTGAGAATAAATAGTGATGTCTTTAAAATTTGACGTGTAATGCGCGTTATATTTATAAATGACAATAGCGCATGCAATGAAGCCGGCTGTACTCAATAGAATTATGATTGCAGTGCGATTTAGTTTTTTTAATAGCAGCATAGCTTTCAGGTAAAGATTGTTTTAAAAACAATACCCTTTCTGTATTTTTAATTAAACTACCGTTATGTAACAAAGTGTGATTTACAGTTGATACAACCATTGTTCACTCGCTACATGAGTGAATTTAAAACGGCGAAGTAGTTGCTGGCTTTGGCTATTTTCTGTCGCCACTTTCGCCTGTAAATTAGTAATGCTCAACTCATTGCCTAACTGCGCAACAACGGCTGTTATATTTGTTAGCATAAATGCTAATGCTTCAGACATAAACCCATTCCCCCAATGATTTGGTGACAACTCAAAACCTAACCAAGCAGTATCTTCTTCAATATCATATAAACCAATGCAGCCAATCAAGGTCGACGTATTTAGTAAGTACATTCCAAAGCGCAGCGTATTTCCTTCATACATGCCAGTAATATCATCTTGGATCAGTTGTTTTACGTCATCACGTGCAAGTGGCACTGCATAGTCATTAAACTGAGCAACTAACGGCTCAGACAAAATAGCCCACAACGCACTACAGTCCCTATGCTTAATTGGCTTTAATGTGATTCGACTTAGTGCAAACTCATTGTTCATAAATAAAATTAAATTACGGCTTTAAAGCCCGCTATTATTCCCTTAAGATACCCGCCATACAAGTTAATAACTGAGCTAATTATGAATGACGAATTTAAAGTAATACAACCTACAACCACAGTGTATTGCCCAAAGCGCGGTGAAGGTTGGACCCTTACAGGTATTACTAGCATTAATGAATTTACATCTGTTATGTTTGATGGTGTGCGTTATACGTTACCTGCACGTGAAATCATTGAACAGTTATTACCTAACCAGCTTGCTCGTGAACAAAAATAGCCACAACTTAAAATTCCCCGTTAAAGATACAAAATAAAGCCTTTAGTATTATAAAACACCTCAATTTAGCCAGCATTTCGTGTATAAATGCCAACCGTTCGTTAAGATATGTTGCTTTTGTAATCAACCATTAGGATAATTGTACAATACTTTGAGGTTAATAACGGATGCGCTCGGCTTATAGGAATTAAGCAATACAATTTTGGGAACAAGGATAGGCAGCTATAAACCAAATTGTAATTACCTCAGACTAACTATAGCTGTAACAATGGATCCTCGTTAAAAGGCCTACTCTAAATGAAAACAACGCTAAAAATTACAACCCTGTCTGTTGCTATCCTTTCATCTTTGCAAGTTGCGCATGCAAACCAATGTAACGGTCAACTTTATGGTATTAATGCTGGACGCGGTGACACCGGTATTATATTTAAACTAGACGAATATACACAACAAACTCAAGCACATTCTAGAGCTAAATACAGCTCTTCAGCGCTTGCTCATATTCCGGAAACAAATCGCTTGTATTACATCTCAGCACCTCGCCCTATTGAATATCAAGTAGATGTTGAGCACTTAGGTTTTAATTCAACAGAGCTCAAATCTCTACCTATTAGTGGCAGTAAGTTTAAGTACATCAAATTGGCCTATGTTGATTTAGATACAAACGAACATGTTGAAGTTGGCAGAACAAGTAACATGTATCGTTTAGTGTATGACCAACAAAATAATCGCTTACTTGGATCATATAAAGATAAGCTATACGCGATCGATCCTGAAACTAGCGAAACAACTTTACTTGGAAATATTACAGGCCTTGAAAATGACCAAGGTATCTGGCGTGGTGACATGGTATTTAAAAATGGTGAATTAATCTTAGTCACCAGTACAAGTTTATATACTGTGAATGTGCAGGAACTTACGGCAACAAAATTATCTGATCACAACTTAACGACTGTCACAGGCGCTGCACTTAACCAGCAAGGTGATATTGTATTAAGCCGAACTATTTTAACTGATCTAGGCCATTCTAATAAATCTGAGTTGTACAAAGTAAATAAAAACACTGGCAATACCTGCCATGTTGCAGATTTTCCAGTACGTTTAAATGATTTAGCAACTAATTTTAACGAATCAGTTGCATGCTACGATGCACCAGTTTGCACCGTGTCAGATATTCCAAGCTTTACTATTGTACCTATTGTTGATTCAGTAGACGAAGGTAGCGCATTATCTTATAAACTAGAGCTAAGCAATAGTTATGAACAAGATAGTGATATTTATGTATCGACTTCAGCAGGAACAGCAACAAGTAGCGACTACAGTTTCTCTGATCAAGTCATTACTATTGCGGCAGGTGAAACAACTGCTTCATTTACAATCCCAACAATTGATAACGATGACTATAGTGAAACTAAAACCTTTACCGTCAATGCCGTTGCTCAGCTTAATGTAACTGGTTCAAGTTCTCTACCAGCGTCTATCTTAAATGATGATGCTCAGTGTATTGCCGAGAATTACACACGGATCAGTTACTCTTTTATCTCTGAAAATTCTGGTTATAATAATGATTGGGGTATTAAGGTTAATAACCAATATATTAAATTGTTAGATGAGCATGGAGCATCAGGTTATTACGACGTTAAAGCCAGTGATTCAATCGTTTACGTACTTTCCGTGAACGGTAATGCAAACAATCTTAAAACAGCCTATAAAGCCAGTGGTACTAAGCAATATTGGGAAGATCAAAACGACAGAGACTACAATGACTTCGTCGTAAATGTCACAACACAACCAATTCAAAAAGGCTGTAATTAATCTGAACTTAGGATAATAAATCCCTTACCCAAGGTTCAGGTAATTCATAACTTTCCTGTTTATCATTATCAAATTTACCCCACAAAAAAAGCCAGCATCGCTGGCTTTTTTTGTGGGGTAAATTGAAAATTAACGTAACGCGTTAATTCGACCATAAAGTGGTGGGGGTGAAGAGAATAACTCAGCCATACCTTATACCAATCGACTTAAATATTTAACCATTCTAGCGGGCTAAATAAAGTGCTGACTGCGTTAGTGATTTTTTATGTACGACAGCATGGATGCAGGAGGTAGAGCAATGCAGGAGCAATTGCCGAGAACAACTACATGTCAAAATTCCTGCCTTGTTATCACTGTATTTATCTGTCGCTATAAATGGTCAGTAACTTAACACGACTAGTATTAACCACTAGCAATACCCACCATAACAATAAAATAGACACCCACTTTTAATAATCTCAGACTAAACATGATTTTTATCTGGTAATTTTACTGTGTCCCCTAACATGCTCTCAATTTATCATGCAAATAAACAACTCATGATAAAAAACCTAAATAACAAACACACTAAAAAGTGCATTATTGCAATGCGCAGCTTTTTGTTTGGTTGACGTTTTAAGCAAGTAGCTTTTCTATATTATGAGCAAGACAATAAAGTTGCCGCATAATGCAATGAAAGCATTACTTTCGTTTTTCCGTGTAAGGTCAATTTATTCATGCATTTTAAACTGTAATATTGCACAGTTTACTTACAAGCAAACAGGCTCAATACAGCCTAACCTTTTACCATTTCTTAAATAAAAAGCTGTCATAGCCCTATTGAGCTGTCTTTTTGAGCTTCATTCTGTCGATGTAACTTACTTGCAGTCTTCCAACGCTTATCGACTAACCGTGGGTTTAGAACACAAGATCCCCCGTTTAGTAATAATGTGTTACAGGCGACAGTGGTGCTTTTTATAAAAATAGTACGCACTAATTAGATACGCAGTTTAATCAAGTTGAAGGTTAGTGATCGACTCGCCATATCCATATAGTGTGGTATCACCAGTACCAAAAGTAGGCGCTTGGAAGCGAAAGCTCTTGTCAAAGCTCAAAAACAAAAGGCATTAACATTGCGCTAGGCAATGACTATTTAGCGTCACAAGGTTTAGTGTCATTGAGAGATATTTGGATCAATATTCATGATGGGAGATGATCCGCCCATTGCACTTGCTATTAATAAAAAGCGCATGATGAGCAGTCTGGGGCTTGATGTTAGAGACCCCCGGCTATCCGATTTGCTCTCACTCTTTAATCAACACCCATCGCGCGGTTTTAACCCACTTTTTTAAACAGGCAATTTCTTCCATACAGCGTAGTTCATTTAAAATCGACAAATACTGCTCTTCATTTGACGTATACATAAAAAATGCATCACCTTCGCTATCAAATTGAACAGATGCAAAATGTGTATTTGCTCTCACAACTTGCTCTATAGATGGGCCATTGCCGCTAAAACCGTAGGCATTAAACAACTCTGCGAATGATCGCTTATCATCCTTTAAATCAATTTCCACAGGGATCGTAATTGAAAAATAGGTCTCATCAGAATATATGATTGGAGGATAATATTCTGTAATTTCAGGGTTAGCCAGTGGACGAATCCAATAGAACACGAACAATACGAGTAAAATGCAAACTATAATTATTTTCAAAATTTTCATCCTTGAGAACTAACGCTGAGTTTTACGACAATTTTGATGCCGCGAAGCGGTGTAACAAGTAAAAATGACACCCCCATTTTAAAATCACCTAAAAATAGCATCAAATAAGTTCAGATCAAATCAATTTACCGCCTAAAACTCATTCAAAATTACATTTACAATTATCTTGGGAAGCTTTTATTCTACAAATCCAAAATTACTGACATGCAAACCCTTGCCTTGGGGCAATATTTGACGTTTTAGCTGGGTATAAGTACTGGCCAGTAGTTTTTCGCTGTTGTTAACGTTGCTACATTTTGCTGGTTATTCATTACGGCGTTAGCACATATATAAATACAAAATGTCTTTGCGACTAAAGCAAGTAACTTGCCTTTGCCCCCCTCTGCGATGTTCATAAGACTTTCCTGTAAAGCAGTCTTCACCACATAAAAATGCTCGGCGAACACAACGTGAAATACAGTGATAATACTTTGTAGCGGCACCATGATTATTTTTCACACTAATTAAAACTTAGTATTTAGCTTTGTAAAATGCAAAAATTAAGGTGAGTGTCTTACTTATTTATTATTTATAAATTAAACATTGGGTTATCGTTAAAATGAGAGCCCAACTAAATAAATTATTTTAAAATCTAGAAAAAGCCATATTACTTATCTATATGTTCAAATAAATTGATAGGCTTTATTAACAAACAGGATACGGCTGTTACTTTTGTTTATTGCTTAATTGTGTTTTGATGAATTACCTAAAATTTAGATCCCTTTGGTTCTTAAGTAGCTTCATTTATAACAAAGCGAATAAAGTTTAAAAATAAGAAGAGAAAATAATGACAAAACTTAATAACAATAGCGTAGTTATATTAAGCGCAGTTCGTACCGCTATCGGCAGCTTTGGTGGCAGCCTTAAACATTTCACGCCCGCCGAGCTAGGCACTCTATGTGCGAAAGAAGCACTAGCCAGAGCCAAGCTATCACCCAACCAAGTTGGCTCCACTGTAGTCGGTAAAGTAATTCATAACGGCCCTAAAGACGCATACCTTTCAAGAGTCATTGGGCTAGATGCGGGGTTACCTATTAGTAGTCACGCAGTAACTCTCAACCGATTATGTGGCTCTGGCCTTGAAGCCATTATACAAGCAGTACAACAAATACAATTAGGTGATGTAGACGCAGCCCTTGCTGGCGGAGCTGAAAGCATGAGTAACTCAGCTTATACCCTCGAAAGTAATCGCTGGGGGCAAAAAATGAGCAATAGCATCATGCAAGATGAACTCACCTCCACATTACAAGACCCATGGGATAATAATCCAATGGGAATAACCGCTGAAAACATTGCAGATAAATACACTATTAGCCGCGACCAGCAAGACGCTTACGCAGCTCAAAGTCATCACAAAGCAGCAAAAGCGATTGCTGCAGGCCATTTTAAACAGCAAATACTCCCTATTGAAATCAAATCAAAAAGTGGCAGCCATATTTTTGATACTGACGAACACGTGCGAGCCGATACCACAACCGAGAAGCTCGCTACCTTAAAGCCCTACTTTAAAAAAGATGGAACCGTTACCGCAGCAAGCTCATCAGGTATAAACGATGGCGCAGCCATGTTGGTACTCATGTCTGAGCAAAAAGCGAATGAGCAAGGCTTAAAACCTCTTGGTCGATTAATAGGTTATGCCAGAGCGGGCGTTGATCCCTCGTTAATGGGCACCGGCCCAATTCCTGCGGTAAAACACGTATTTGAAAAAACAGGCTTAACCATTGATGATATGGATGTAATTGAGTCTAACGAAGCCTTTGCAGTACAAGCTCTGTGCGTTGCCAACGAGTTAAATTTCCCAGCGCATAAGGTAAACCCGAATGGCGGTGCAATTGCCTTAGGCCACCCTGTTGGCGCAACGGGCGCAATTTTATCAACTAAATGCTTGTACGAACTCAAACGAATTAATGGCAAATATGGGCTAGTCACAATGTGTATTGGCGGTGGGCAAGGCATTGCAGCCATTTTTGAAGCGCTTTGATTCTAAGTTTGTAACAACTATTTGATACCACATTAGGTTTAAACATAAGAGCTTTATTCACAAGGAGAACTAAGAGACGCTTTGCTGTTAGAGGAAACAAACAATGTGAAAGGCTATTTTTCTTCTCGTTTGCTCCTCTTTCATTTTTCTTTGTGCAAATAGCTCTTTAAAGGCTTTTTTCACAAAGGGAGCAAAGCGCTGCTACACCTTATTGCTTAATAAAAAAAAGCTTACCTCAAACCTCACCAAGTCATTCGTCTACAAAACGTGTTTTAAAGTTAACTTTCTTACGCCTAATAAGACACCACCAAATGAGATTGAAAATAATATCGGTAAAAACAGTAATGTATTAGTGTTGCCTATATCTGTAGCTGGGCTACCAATAACCGCCAGCGTATTAATTAACAGCAATATCAAACTTGATTGCAGGTAGCCCTTGTATCCAAAGGTAGCCATGCCTAAAATAATCAAAAATGGACATACAACTAGCGTAAACCAAAACCAAATACGTTTAATGCCTTTTATAATTAATACAAAAAATCCTTTTCCTTAATTTAACTTAGAGATTAATTAGCTTGTAAGTCACCGGCATTTTAAAAGCAGCTTATAAGTTTGCCGTGTGAATTTGATGTCTGAAGTCAAGATTTGATAATCATATAGAAAGCTCCTCGAGTTTTTCGATACAGTTGTGTTGACCAAAACATAAACTGAATCCGAGGAGCTTGGTATGAAACTATATGGTGGAATTGACTTGCATT
>NZ_JACJFH010000046.1:0-38263 GCF_014164495.1 Pseudoalteromonas sp. SG41-5
CTGCTTTGCTTGTGCCCATGCAGTGGCATACGTTGAGTGAGTATGCGTTACGCCACCAATGTCATTAAAATGACGATACAAATGAATATGGGTTTTGGTATCCGAAGACGGGCGCATGCTGCCCTCAACGATGTTGTTTTCTAAATCAACAATCACCATGTCTTCTGCTTTCATTTGGTCATACGATACACCACTTGGTTTAATCGCAATCACGCCTTTGTCGCGGTCGATTTGCGATACATTACCAAAGGTATAAATCACCAAACCACGACGTTGTAATTCCATATTTGCTTCGAATACTTCGCGCTTTAATTCTGTGTAGCTCATGCTTTTGCTCCATCAACATACTGTGCTAACGCTTGATAGTTAGCATAGAGTTCGTTATAAACCGCAACCCGCTCTGGGTTAGGTAAATACTGATGACATACAGCAGAAGCCATCACCTGTTGCGCATCAGCAACCGTCGCATATTCACCTGCAGCAACAGCAGCCATAATTGCAGCACCAAGCGCACAGCTTTGCTCGCTTTCAAGTACGTCAATTGGGCAGTTCCATACATCAGCACAGGTTTGCATTACGTAATCAGATTTTTTCGAAATACCGCCAATCACAGCCACTGACTCAATCGGTACGCCTTCACTTTGAAAACGCTCAGTAATGGCGCGTGCGCCAAAGGCCGTCGCCTCAACTAATGCTTTAAAGAACTGCGGCGCATCAGTGCCCATTTTCATGCCCGTCATGGCCATTGCTACGCTTTGATCAGCATCAGGAGTGCGACGACCGTTGACCCAGTCAAGTGCCGTTACATCGGTATTTTTAACCGGTAACGCACTGGCAGCTTTTGATAAATCAACTAAAATTGAGTCTTCAATTTTGTTGATCAAGCTTTGTTCAACGTCGTTTAAATTTGTTAATTGGCGGGTCGGCCATAGCATCAGGTTTTTAAACCATGCATATAAATCACCAAACGCAGATTGACCCGCTTCAAGGCCAATCATGCCTGGAATAACCGAGCCATCAACCTGACCACAGATACCTTTTACGCAGGTATCGCCAAGTTGTTGTTTTGAAGTAACGGTAATATCACAGGTAGAAGTACCCATTACTTTAGTCAGTACGCCTGGGCGTACATTAGCGGCAACTGCGCCCATGTGACAGTCAAAAGCACCGTAACCAACAATAACGCTCTGCGGTAAACCAAGCTTCTCAGCCCATTGCGCGGTTAGTTTACCCGCGACTTGGTCGCTTGGTTGAGTTGTCGCATTAAGCGTATCAACCACACCATCTAATAATGGGTCAATTTTGCTGAAGAAACTATTTGGTGGGAAACCACCCCATTGCTCATTCCACATTTGCTTGTGGCCTGTAGCACAACGACCCAGCGTTAATACTTCAGGGTGTGTGGTGCCACACATTAATGCCGTCATCCAATCACAGTGCTCTACCCATGAGTAAGTCGCCGCTTTTACAGCGGCGTCATCTCTGAAGATATGCAGTGCTTTAGCCCAGTACCATTCTGATGAATAGATACCGCCCATATGTGAAAGATAATTAACCTCGTTATTGGTCGCGGCTTTGGTGATCTCATTCGCTTCTTTAATCGACGTATGGTCTTTCCAAAGAATGAACATAGCATTTGGATTTTCAGCAAATTCTTCCGTCAGCGCTAAAGGTGTGCCTTGGCTATTAATCGCCACTGGCGTTGAACCTGTGGTGTCAAAGCTCATACCAACAACGTTATCTGCAGTACCTGCTGGCACTTGTTGCCATAGACCATTTACAACCTCAATTAAGCTGTCGATATAATCTTGTGGGTGCTGGCGAAACTGGTCTTTACTCGGATCACAATATAAGCCTTGTGCCCAACGCGGATAATTTACTAAATGGCTAGCCAGCTCTTTACCTGTGGTAACATCAACAAGCAGTGCTCTTACTGAATCAGAGCCATAATCTAAGCCCAATGTATAACGAGACATAAATACCTTTCACTAATTGGATACTAACAATGTTAGTCATTACTGTTATTTGTATGATAATATCAATAATGACAGGTTGTAAAGGTATTATAAAAATATTATTAACAGATTAATTCTGAAATATTCGTGACACCTGTGCCCTTTAAACTAATGTTTTGCACTTATAAAGGGCTTAAACCATGTCACAAGCAATGCTAAAAGCCGTTAATTTATTTTGTATGATGAAAATAGGATGTCTATGTCTAGCCAATTAGAACAATTAAAAACCATGACCACTGTGGTTGCTGATACCGGTGATTTTGAAGCAATCGATCAATATAAGCCGCAAGATGCCACTACAAATCCATCGTTATTGCTCAATGCGATTAAAATTGAAAAATACCGTCCTCTGGCTGTTGAAGCCGTTGCTTGGGCTAAGCAACAAACCAATGACAATGCACAAGTGATCAGTAAAGCCGCAGATAAGTTATCAGTATTGATTGGTGCAAACTTAATGGCACAAGTGCCTGGTTTAGTCTCAACTGAAGTCGATGCGCGCTTATCGTTTGATACGCAAGCAACTATTAATAAAGCGCTTGAGCTCGTTGCACTTTATAAAGAGCAAGACATTGATACATCACGGGTGTTGATCAAAGTAGCGTCAACATGGGAAGGTATTCAAGCGGCAAAAGTACTTGAGCAACAAGGTATTCGTTGTAACTTAACGCTGGTATTCGCGTTTGCTCAAGCACGTGCCTGTGCTGAGGTTGGTGCATACCTAATCTCACCATTTGTTGGTCGAATTCTTGATTGGTATAAAGCCAATAATGCTGATACCGACTTCAGTGGTGCTAACGATCCTGGCGTGCAATCAGTTACGCACATTTATGACTTTTTCAAAAAGCATGATTATAAAACCATCGTTATGGGCGCAAGTTTCAGAAACATCAACGAAATTCAACTACTAGCAGGCTGTGATAGATTAACAATCAGCCCTGGGTTACTTTCAGAGCTGGCAGCAACAGATGCGCCTTTAGAGCGTCAACTTGCTCCTACAACTGAAACAGTTACGGCGCCTGAGCCTATGAGTGAGCAAGCTTTCCGCTGGGAAATGAACCAAGATGCAATGGCAACAGATAAATTAAGCCAAGGCATTCGTCAGTTTGCAATTGACCAAGAAAAGCTTGAAGCCATTTTAGCTGAGCTTGTCTAAATCATTAACTAAATTGGGCTCTTGATGATCAATCATTATCAAGAGTTCGAATTAAATACATAAAAAAGCCCGCTGATTTAATTAAATCAGCGGGCTTTTTATCAGGTAAAACTTTAACCTAGATGTCGTTTAATAACGCATTTGCCTTAGCAACTAAGTTCTTTACGGTAAAACCAAAATGCTCTAGTAATACAGCACCCGGTGCTGACTCACCAAACGTAGTCATACCTAATACATCGCCATCTTGACCAACGTATTTATACCAAAAATCACTGTGTGCGGCTTCTACAGCAATTTTAGCAACACCTGCTGGCAATACACTTTGGCGGTAAGCTTTATCTTGCAAGTCAAACTGATTGGTTGATGGCATAGAAACAACGCGAACTTGCTTGCCTTGAGCTGTTAGTTCAGCTGCCGCATTAACCGCTAATTCCACTTCAGAGCCAGTCGCCATTATGATTAGATCTGGTGTTTGCTCACACTCAACTAAGGTATAGCCACCTTTTGCAACATTCGCTAATTGCTCTTTCGCACGCGGCATTGCTTTAGTGCCTTGGCGACTAAAGATCAACGCACTAGGTCCTGCTTCATTGATCAGAGCTTGACGCCACGCAACGGCAGTTTCAACTTCATCACATGGGCGCCAAGTCGACATATTTGGCGTCATACGCAAATTAGCAATTTGTTCAATTGGCTGATGGGTCGGGCCATCTTCACCTTGACCAATTGAATCATGGGTATACACAAAAATACTGTGTGCTTTCATTAATGCCGCCATACGCACAGCATTACGCGCGTATTCCATAAACATTAAGAAAGTTGCACCAAATGGGATAAAGCCGCCATGCAGCGCAATACCATTCATTATCGCGCTCATGCCAAACTCGCGTACGCCATAAAATACATAGTTACCGGCAGCATCATCTTGCAAGCCTTTCGCGTCAGGCCATAAAGTTAAGTTGGAACCGGCTAAATCAGCGGAGCCTCCCATAAGTTCAGGCAAATGCTCAGCAAAGAAGGTAATGGCATTTTGTGATGATTTACGGGTTGCTATGTTTTGCATATCTTCTTGGCACTTGGCAATGTACTGATCAGCAATTTCTGCAAAGTTGCTCGGTAATGATTTAGCCGTTACACGGCGGTTAAATTCTTTACTCAGCTCTGGGTGTGCTTTGCTGTAAGCGGCAAAGGTTTGTTGCCATGCGCTTTCTAAATCTTGGCCTTTGGCTTGGCCATTCCACTCATTGTATACATCTTGAGGAATTTCAAACGCTGGATGTGGCCAATTTAGTTGCTCACGAACCGCTGCAATTTCATCATTACCCAGTGGTGAACCGTGACAATCATGACTACCCGATTTATTGGGCGAACCAAAACCAATCACCGTTTTACAACAGATAAGCGTTGGCTGATCTGGGTTAGCTTGCGCAGCTTCAATAGCACTGGCAATCGCGGCCATATCGTGACCATCAACGCCACTAATAACCTGCCAACCGTATGATTCAAAGCGTTTTGGGGTATCGTCAGTAAACCAGCCTTCTACTTCGCCATCAATTGAGATGCCATTGTCATCCCAAAAAGCGATGAGTTTACCTAACTTTAATGTACCTGCTAATGAACATGCTTCATGAGAGATACCTTCCATCAAACAACCATCACCTAAAAAGCAGTAAGTGAAGTGATCAACAATATCAAAGTGTGGTTTATTAAATTGTCCAGCTAAGGTTTTTTCAGCAATTGCCATACCAACCGCATTGGCAATACCAGCACCAAGTGGCCCTGTAGTTGTTTCAACCCCAGGTGTATAACCATACTCTGGGTGACCCGGCGTTTTAGAATGCAGTTGGCGAAACTGTTTAATGTCTTCAATACTGACATCATAACCACTTAAATGTAGTAATGCGTACTGCAACATAGAGCCATGGCCGTTTGACAACACAAAACGGTCGCGGTTAGGCCAATCAGGATTCAATGGATTGTGGCGGTGGAAGTTTTGCCAAAGAACAGCAGCAATATCGGCCATCCCCATTGGTGCACCTGGGTGACCTGAATTAGCTTTTTGAACGGCATCGACAGCAAGCATACGGATTGCATTTGCAGATTGAGAACTGGGCAGAGTCATCTGTTACTATTTCCTGTTAATATTATATTATAAATAATATCTCAAAATGTAATATAAATAGCAATCAGAAATCGCCCGAACTCGCTAAAAACAGTTCTTCAGCGCATACAAATGCAGCTCTGCAAATCATTTTCCTAGAACTTAACGATTTGTTGCACAAAAAACAGACAGTGAGGGTAAATGAGAAACCATGAAATAATTTGTAGCTCGTGCTTAGCACGTTAAGCATATCGTCGCCGTAAGCATCCGTAGTGTGGCTTGTAGAAGAGCGCTTTAGCGCCGAATAGTGATCAAAAAACTCGTTTCACTGCCTCGCCACCTAAGCTGCCTGTGTCGTAGGCGCTAAGCTTGCTGGCGCGAAAAAAAACATCGGCGTTTGAATCCATCCATGGAGCTTGGTTACATCGGTCATTGCCTAAATGGATTTAGGTACTTAGATTTTGTCGGGAACAAAAACCTGCCATGACCTCACTTCTTCGCGCTGCACTCTTTACTAGATATGTCGTTTACTTTAGGCGTCCTGCCCTTCGCCATAAAGGTCTGCTTCGCAGTTCCAAAATATTCCCGATATTTTTGTCGGTCCCTCGTCACCTAAGCTGCCTGTGCGGCAGTAAACTCGAAGCTGCAGGGCTGATACTGGTTGTCCGTTTTCTAAGCTGCCTGTGCGGCAGTAAACTGTCGGGTTTAATATCTATAGATTACTGTGACTTTCTAAGCTGCCTGTGCGGCAGTAAACCTAACACTGGGTATGGTTCAGTGACAGTGGGATTTCTAAGCTGCCTGTGCGGCAGTAAACTTTTCAGCTCTACGCTCTGCCTTAGCTTTACCTTTCTAAGCTGCCTGTGCGGCAGTAAACTATAGAATATCAGCATAAAAATAAGTTACAACAAGCCATTAGGTTAAATATTACTATTTTACCTTATCAAAAACGATATGTTATAACCCATTGTTTTTATAGAAAATTTTAAAGAGAAAAAATAAAGGGTTAAAACCAAGGTATCGTGGCAACTTTACTTAATCCATAAGAATCAAACTTACCATCAATAGGTTTATCTTTTAAATCACTAAACGCAAAGAATTTGCGATGCACTTGTTCTGTTGAACCGCTGAACAAATCTAGATAAGGATTATCAGCAGCACCAAGTACATATTTACATTGTTTGAAAAAATGTGTACGTTGTTTTGAGGTAAACATGGTGCGGGGTCTATTCTTACATGAAGGTGAGTTTAACTATGTAAGGTATTCACTTTGAGTTTGCTAATCTTAAATTAACTGAGAGGCTCACAAACAGACTTCCCTTTCTGCCTGAACTATTTGCTTTAGATCAAAAATCAAACATACTTTCTGTGTGCATCTTCAAAAAACATGACCATAATATTGCAATCGTAATTAACTTACCGACATACTTTGTCACGATTTTTCACTAGCTGGGCTTACAGCTCAATGGTAATGTAGGGTTAGTCACGTTTATAAGTATATAAATTAAATAAATATGTGACACGCCATATTGGCCACTATTAAAGGAGAGTATCTATGGACCCGATAACGCAAGTTCTCAACATGTTATTCACTGTTGAGGCGTTTTTACTCATTTTTGTTTTAGTACTGCTAAAAAGTAGTGTTAAATTTGTGCCGCAAAACCGTGCGTGGCTCATTGAACGTTTTGGTAAGTATCAATCAACTAAAGAAGCAGGCCTAAACTTTATTGTGCCGTTTGTTGATCGTATTGCCGCTGATCGTAGTTTAAAAGAGCAAGCGCAAGATGTGCCGTCGCAATCTGCTATTACCAAAGATAATATTTCATTGATTGTTGATGGTGTATTGTATTTCCGTGTTATGGATCCATACAAAGCCACTTATGGCGTTGATGATTATGTGTTTGCCGTTACGCAATTATCGCAAACAACGATGCGTTCAGAGCTTGGTAAAATGGAGCTGGATAAAACCTTTGAAGAACGTGATGTACTAAATACTAATATTGTTGCGGCAATTAACCAAGCCGCAGATCCTTGGGGTATTCAAGTATTACGTTATGAAATTAAAGATATTGTGCCACCGCAATCAGTAATGGAAGCGATGGAAGCACAAATGAAAGCGGAACGTGTTAAACGTGCACAAATTTTAGAATCAGAAGGTGATCGTCAAGCTAATATCAATGTCGCTGAAGGTAAAAAACAAGCGCAAGTACTAGCCGCTGAAGCAGAAAAAGCCGAGCAAATCCTGCGTGCTGAAGGTGAAGCTAAAGCCATTATTGCGGTAGCCGAAGCACAAGCTGATGCACTACGTAAAGTAGGTGAAGCAGCTGATACTGAGCAAGGTCAAAAAGCCATTCAATTAGACCTCGCCTCAAAAGCAATTGCCGCAAAACAAGCCATTGCTAAAGAATCGTCAGTTGTTTTATTACCCGATAACGGCACCGATGCCAGCTCTATGGTAGCGCAAGCGATGTCGATTATTAATACCTTAAATACCAAACAAAAAGGTTAAGCTGTAAAGGAGCAAACTATGGAGTTCATTACCAATAATTTAGCCCAAACACTGATGATCTTAGGTGTACTGGCACTGATAATTGAAGTAGCAGTGCTGGGAATGTCGACCTTTATATTATTGTTTTTGGGTATATCATTATTTGCAACTGGATTAATGATGAACTTCGCGCTGTTAGAAGACTCATTAACCACCGCACTTTGGAGTAACACCTTGATCACCGCCGCATGCGCTGTTTTACTATGGAAACCGCTAAAACGCATGCAAGATAATGTTGATAATAAAGAAGTGAAAAGTGACTTTGCAGAGCTTGATTTTGTGCTCACTAGCGATGTTGATGAGTTAGGTGTTAGTACCTACTCGTATTCTGGAGTGAGCTGGAAACTAAAAAGCCAGCAACCACTAGGCGCTGGCACCCATGTAAAAGTGGTAAAAAAAGAAGTCGGTGTTATGTGGGTTGCAGCAATTTAACCTAGATGTGGGTATAACACTCTGAATATGCTGTATGATTTTTACCATAAAGCCAGCCAAGAAGTTTTTATCGAATTACTTGGCTTTTTTGTAACAAAAAATATTCGCTAAACCCGCACAACTCTTAGCTAAAACGCAATAAATGAAATATAAAACCACGCAATTGTTAACTGACAATGATTAAATTAGCCTTTAAATGTTAAAACAATTAAAGGCTGCAAATAGACGTATGTTTAACTACTATATTTGGACTTGTGTCTCGCTATAAAACTCGCTAGTTTAACCAATCAGATAATAATAAAAACAAAAAGTAACTGTATGATCAGGGTCGAAAATCTTTGCCGTACTTATGGCGCAGGCGAAACGCAAGTCATTGCATTAAGTAATGTTTCATTGCATATTGAAGAAGGTGAGTTTGTCGCCGTAATGGGCGCTTCCGGTTCAGGGAAGTCGACTTTAATGAATATCCTTGGGTGTCTCGATACACCAACCTCAGGCAGTTATTTGCTCTCTGGTGAAAGTATTAAAGAAATAGATGACGAAAGTTTGTCAGCTATCCGTAATAAAAAAATTGGCTTTATATTTCAAACCTTTCACTTATTAACTCGCCTTAGTGCTCAAGAAAATGTGGCTTTGCCACTGCGCTATACCGACACCCCAAAACAGCAAGCCAGTGAGCGCGCTATGGCGATGCTGGATAAGGTTGGCTTGCAAAATCGCGCACACCATAAACCCTTTGAAATGTCCGGTGGTCAGCGGCAACGAGTTGCTATTGCCAGAGCATTAGTAAACGAGCCAAAAGTCATTTTTGCTGATGAACCAACGGGTAACCTCGATAGTAAAACGTCTCATGAAATTATGCAGTTGCTTTGCTCACTCCACCAGCAAGGGCATACTTTGGTCATGGTAACCCATGAAGAAGATATTGCTGCTTATGCTAAGCGAATTATTCGGATGAAAGATGGCATAGTTATAGAGGATAGCGGATGTTAAAAAATCAATGTTTCAAAGCCTGTTTAGGATTATTACTTTACAGCTTAGCTTTCTCAAGCAACGCGCAAAGTTTATTACTCAGTGGTGAGCTAAAAGCCAGCGATAAGCAAATTTTTTATGCTCCAAAATCAGACAATTGGCGAGTACAAGTACAATGGATGATGAAAGAAGGCGAAATAGCGCAACAAGGTGATGTTGTTGTGGTGTTTGATAGTGGCTCGATTGCCAGTGAAATTGAACAAGATGAAGTAAGTTTAGAGGCCGCCGAAGAAGAGCTGCTTAGGATCACCACTAGCAATCAAGAAAAACAAATAGAAGCTGAGTTTAACTTTAAGCGCACTGAGCTTTTACTAGCGCGTGCCCGCATAGATGCTGCTATTCCACACGCTAACTTAAGTACCTATGATTATCAAAAAAATCAGCTCGAACTTGAAAAAGCCCTGATCAATAAACAAAAATCATCCGAAGAACTCAGCCAAGTTAAAACTGAAAATACCGTTGCGCGCAATAAGCAGTTACTGACTATTGAACAACTAAAAACAGACCTTGCATACAATAAAACGCAACTGGCAAGTATGAGCATTAAGGCACAGCGTACAGGGCCCGTTTTATATGCAAACCATCCGTGGAATGGCGAAAAAGCATTTGTTGGTATGACAGCCCAACCAGGCTGGAAAATTGTCGAAATACCGGCCATGAGTGAACTCTACATTGAAGCCTGGGTACACGAAATTGATTATCAACATTTACAACTTGGCCAACAAGCGCAATTGTTATTTGACGCCTATTTACAACAGCCGCTCAATGCGACTTTAAGCGAAATTTCAACTCAGCCAGAAGAACGCCTTCAGTGGGGCAAAGATGCCTACTTTAGAACTCGCTTTAACTTTAACGCTCAGAATTTAAAACTGTTACCGGGCATGAGTGCAAAATTAACAATCGGAGAAGACTCTGATGAATCATAACGTTTTATGCATAATATTGAGTATGTTGCTATTAACTGCATGTAATGACGATGAGCAACAACATTATCTAGTGAAAAAGAGTGATATTGCTATCACGGTTAATGCCAATGGCGAACTGGAGTCATCAACCAGTGCGATCATTGCCCCGCCGTCAGTTGCCCGTATGTGGCAATACCAAATTAAGACTATGCTAGCGGAGAACACCCAAGTTAAAAAAGGCCAAGTGGTGGTATCGTTTGACGACAAACAAGTTCGCGATAAGCTAATCGACAAACAATCTTCATTAGAGCGAGCAAAAAAACAACTCGAAAATGCGCAAAATAAAGAGCTTATCAAAGAGCAAGAACTGACCCTCAGCGTTGCCGAAATGAAAATGAACTACGATAAAGCTAAACGCAAAGCAGAGATTGTTGATCAATCTCGTTCTGAAGTTGAACGTAAAAAGTCACAAATTGATTTTACTATTGCAAACAACGATCTAACGCTTGCTAAAAGTAAGCAAACGTTTCAGCAACAGAGCAAAGAACTAAACTTAAAAATGGTGCAAAGTAAAGTTGCACGGCTGCAAAGTGAGGTAGACGAGTATTTACAAGATATTGAACGCCTTAAGGTAAAAGCCCCAATTGATGGGCTGGTAATTTATAAAACCAATTATGAAGGTGAAAAGTCATCCATTGGTGAAAGTGTGCAATTTGGTCAGCCTGTTATTGAGCTTGCTGTACTTAAAAATATGCAAGTAAAAGCACAAATCGATGAACCCGACAGCGGTAAAATTGCCCCAGGGCAAACCGTTAAAATAACCATTGATGGCAGTAGCGAACTAGTTGTGTCAGGGAAAATAAAGAGTTTGGGTCGTGTATTTAGAGAAAAGTCATATCAAGATAAGCGTCGGATTGTGGATGCCATTGTTAGTATTGATAATATTGACACCAGTGTTATTCGCCCAGGACTTACTGCGCGCTTAGAGATCACCACCGCTCGCTTACCTCAGGTATTAAGTATTCCTTTAACCAGTTTGCAATATGATCAACAAGGTCCCTATGTTACAACCACTGAAAATAACAAACAATTTATAGAGATAAGTCACTTTACCGATAATCTCGCCGTAGTTAAAAGCGGCCTACAACTAGGCGACGAGGTAAAATTATGAAAACGAGCTTTGCACTTAGCTTAATCGTTACAGCTTTATTTATCAGCGGTTGTTCAAAAGAACATGAAATTCAAAACGCGCTTACTTATACGGTTAGTGAACACAGTTTTAAAACTGAGGTTGAAGCCAAAGGGCATTTGATCGCGGCAAATGAAACCCTGATTGTTGCGCCAGCATCAAGCCGTGGGCCACAAACTTTAGCGTGGTTAATGCCAGAATATAGCCAAGTTAAAAAAGGTCAGGTCATTGCTCGTTTTGATGGCGAACAAATGCGTCGGCAAAGCCAAAAAAACACTAATCAAGCGGCTTTAGCAGCGCAAGATTTAGCACAAAAATCAGGAGAAATAGATAAAGATAAGACTATTTTAGAGCACGATATTGTATTGGTTAATGAAGAAAAGCAATTTGCCGAAGATTACTCAATTGAAGATGAACGCATTCGCTCTAAATTAGATATTTTAGAGTCACAACAAAATGTTGAGTTTTTAAATGCAAAACATAACTACTACGACTGGCAAACTGGCCGTTTTGAGCAAAGTGCCACCGGAGAGTTGATGTTATTAAAAATGAAAGAAGACCAATACAAACAAAAATTAGCAACGTTGAACACTAACCTATCATTGCTTGAGATCATCGCCCCTCACGATGGCTTATTAACCCATAGTACTAATTGGCGCGGCGAAAAACCGCGAGCGGGTGAATCCTTATGGCCTGGTCAAAAAATAGCAGCACTGCCTGATGTTAGCCAAATGCAGTTGATGTTATATGTGTCTGAACGTGAAGCAATCGATTTATCCGTAGGTCAGTCACTTACATTCAAACTTATTGCATTGCCTGAGCAGCAATTTAGTGGCGAGTTAATTGAAGTATCACCGTTTCCTAAATCAATAAAACGCGGCGACCCACAAAAATTTTACGAACTAAAAGCAACGATAAATCAGCAAAGTGACGCTTTACGCCCGGGTTTAAAACTCAATGCGACTATTTTAGTGACACCGCAAAGTGAGCGTTTAGTGGTACCTAAACAAAGTGTTTTTACCGAACAAAATGCGCATTATGTCTATGTTGAAGAAGCTGGCGAATTTGTCAAAAAGACCGTTTCATTAGGCAAACATAACCTTAGTCATGTAGAGATCCTCGCAGGCTTAGCTGCTAATGATGTGATCTCACTCATTGATATAAAGGACATCTGATGAAATATTTAACTTTATTTATCGACACCGCCTTAGGGCTTGCACAGCATAAATTACGTACTTTACTGACTTTATTAGGGATGATATTTGGTGTCGGTGCCGTCATTGCTATGCTCAATATTGGTGAAGGTGCTGAACGTGAAGCCATGAAAATGATTGACTCTATGGGGTTATATAATTTGATTGTTAATGGCAAAGAGTTCGATGAAAAAGAACTCAAAGAGCAACGTAAGCATTCGGCCGGTTTAAGCCTGCGTGATGCCCAAGTTGCCCACGACTCGCTGCCTTTTGTTACCGATTTTGCCGCACAAAAAACCATCGAGACGTATCATATTTTTAGCCAATACAATAACAGCGACGCCAATGCCGTAGGTGTAAGCGCTAATTATTTTCAGCTGTCACATTTTCAACTATTTGCTGGGCGTATATTAAATAAAAACGATCAACAACGGTTTGCTCAAGTGGCAATGCTTGGCGCAAATACTGCCAAGCAACTATTTCCGTTAGGTGACGCACTCGGTCAACAAATAAAAATTAACCACTTATGGTTTAAAGTAGTCGGTATTTTACAAGCGCCTTATTTAAAGAAAAAAGAATTTCAAGGAGTCAAACTCGGTAACGAACAAAACCAAGTATTTATTCCACTTAGTACTGCATTACACCGCTTTGAAAGTGGCTTACTTGATAGTGAAGTCAGCAGCTTGAAACTAGCCATTGATAAATCGGTTGATCCAATTGTTGCCGCACAAGCACTGGAACATTTACTGCAAAATCGCCACAGTGATATTGATGATTTTGAATTAGTTATTCCTGCCGCATTATTAGCCCAGCAAAAACAAACCCAGCAAATATTTAATATTGTAATGTCCTGCGTGGCAGGCATTTCACTCCTGGTTGGCGGTATCGGTATTATGAATATCATGTTGGCGACGGTGCTTGAACGCACTAAAGAAATTGGCTTACTGCGTGCTATTGGTGCAACACAAAAAGACATTCGAATACAATTTATTGCCGAGAGCTTTACCATTTCTATTTTAGGTGGCCTACTGGGTGTGGTATTTGGTATTGGCTTGTCTGAAATTATTTCTATGTACTCGCAGTGGGCGGTATCGTGGTCAATGACCGCCATCGTGCTATCGTTTAGTATTTGTGCGTTAGTCGGCCTTATTTTTGGTGTATACCCCGCGATCAAAGCGTCACAGCTTGACCCTATTGAAGCACTACAAAGTGATTAACTCGAATGTTAGTAGTTAAAGGAGAAAATTTGGTGAGCAACAACAAACACACCCTTGTTGTAGAAGGTGGTGCAATGCGCGGCATATTTGCCACCGGCGTACTTGATGCGTTCTTAGGGGCACAATACCAACCATTTAATCGCTGCTTTGGTGTTTCTGCTGGGGCAACTAATATTGCGGCTTATTTATGCCAACAAGCTAAACGTAATCATAAAGTGATCACTGATTATTCATGTCGACCCGAGTTTATTAATTTAGCGCGCTTTATCCGTGGCGGACATTTATTTGACTTAGATTGGTTATGGCAAACCACCATGGCTGATATTCGTTTAGATCTTGGCACATTTGCAACACAGAACTGTGAATTTTATATTGTCGCTACCGATATAGACACAGCATCAGCGCAATATTTAAAAGCGACAGCAGAGCAAATGGAGCAACAGTTAAAAGCCTCCTGTGCGATTCCTATTGCTTATCGAGATTACCCAGTCATAGATGGTGTTGCCATGACCGATGGCGGTGTGGCTGATTCAATTCCGATCCGAAAAGCCTATCAAATGAGAGCTGAAGAAATCACGGTCGTTTTATCACAACCACTTGGATATCGTAAAAAAACCAGTAAGGCCCCATGGTTTACACGCCGCATTTATAAAAACCACCCGGCACTTGCCAGTGCATCTTTAGCTCGTGCTGATAACTATAATGCCAGTATTGCGTTTATTCATAATCCACCTGCAGACTGTAAAATAAATATCATCGCACCACCGGCTGACTTTAACGTTGGCCGCACCACTAAAAACTATCAAAAGCTCAGCGATGGTTACCAAATGGGGATTGTGGCTGCACAGCAACATTTGCAAAGCATACAGCTATAGAACAATGATTTTATCTATAAAAAAGTGTGTGGCAGCTTATTTTTTTTGCTGATGTTGTCACAAAACTGCGCGAACCAAACCTTGTGAAAACGAATAAATTTAGACTGTACCTTGTCATTCGTACTCTATTAATAACAAGATACACTCATTACAGTGTTATATTTTAAACTCATTTACTTGTTGTTGTAACATACTTGCGAGTAAGGCCAACTCCTGTGATGCTTGTGCGTTTTGCTGTGAACTTTCACTCACTGATGCAATACTAGAACTAAACTCGTTGATGTTACTACTTAATTCATTGGCCACCATTTTTTGCTCTTCAGTGGCTGTTGACACTTGCGTGTTCATATCGGCAATTTCGGTTACCTCTTGATTTATTTCAGTTAAAACTTGTGATGAATATTCTGCATGATCAACACTTTCTTGTGCACTACTTTCAGCGTTGCCCATAGCAACAACAGCTTGTTGAGCCATACCTTGTAGCTTGCTGATCATTTCATTAATACTCGCTGTGGCTTTTTGGGTATTATGAGCAAGCTGCCTTACTTCATCGGCAACAACAGCAAAACCACGACCAGAATCCCCTGCTCTTGCGGCTTCAATCGCAGCATTTAAAGCCAGTAAGTTAGTTTGCTCTGCAACGCCTTGGATCATCATTACAACCTGATTTATATCATTTGTTTGTGTATTAAGATCGTTTATTAATTGTGTATTTGTATTTACTAACTTAGATAACGTTTGGATTGAGCTAATATTATCAGCAACGGCTTGCTGCCCTTGTTGTGCTTTACTATCTGCATTAGTGGCTTTTTCTGATGTGGCCATCGCATTTTGTGCCACTTGTTCAATCGCACTACTCATTTGCGTAATGGCTGTCGCAATCATTGTAGACTGTTGCTCTTGCTCTGTGGCTGTTGAGGCCACTTGCTCACTAATTGAGTTCATTTCTTCTGCCGCAGAAGATAAAGTTAACGTCGCCCCAGATACATCGGTTACTAAAGTATGTATACGTGACAACATATTATTAAAGTTTCGCGCAGTATCTGCAATTTCATCTTCACCAAGTACATTGGCTCGTATTCGCAAGTCAGCATTATTTGCAATTTGCGTAATGGTATCGCGCAGCGCCATCAATGGATTTTGAATTGAACGATAAATAAAATAAGCAATGACTAACAGCAAAAAAATCAACAGTGCTACTGATAATTTCATCACTAGACTTACTAACGCAAAGTTTTCGTCGGCTTGTTTTTTAAAGTGATTCGCTTCATTTAATTGCAGGTCTATTAAAGCTTGATAGCTCGCACTTAACGGATCGAATACATCATATAGATCAGCAACAAACTGCTGTTGAGAGAGTGACTGGAAATCCCCATTGCGTATTTTATTCAACAAGTTTTTAATTTGCGCTTGAACTGGCTTAAGTTTTTGTTCAACAGTATTTACTAAGCTTTTTTCTTCACTGGTTAAGTCTGTACTAAGGTAAGTATTCCATTCTTTATCGGCTGTATTTTGAGACTGCTGTACTGCCGCTAATAAATCATTTTGGCTTATAGTCCCAGCTCTAAATTTATGAAGTAAATCAACAATATTAACTGCGTAGTTATCTGACACTGTTTTTATCTGTTTCAATGGTACGACACGGTTTTCATATAAACTGTCAATTCCTTTGACTAACCCTCCCATAGTACTAATTGAATATATGGCAGTAATCGTAAATATTACAACAGGTAAAAGCGCTAATACAATTAAACGGGAACGGACCAAATAATTATTTAACATAGTATTCCAAAGCTACATCTTTAATATTTACAAGTATAATACGTAATTCAAAAGCCTCTACGTTTTTATAATATTTTTTGCAAAAAAAAGGTATTATAATTTTGCTATACTAGAGTCATAAAATTTTAAGTTATAGCTCAATGATGAAATTGTATAATTTTGGCGTGCTCTGGTTATTGTTATTGCCTCTAGCGTTTACTAGCTTTGTACACGCAAATGAAGCAATCGTTAATCTTCATTTAGCCAGCCCCAGCACAACAGATACCCCTCGTAATCACTATATTCATGCGCTGTTAACGCTCGCCTTTGCTGAGCAAGGAAAACAGGTTAATTTTATATACTCCATTAGACCAATGAATAAAAAACGCGTGGTGGAAGAGTTGTCAAAAGCAAGCAGTATTAATTTAGCTTGGCTATCGCTCCCTGCTAATAGCTACCCAGATTTACATCATACCTCATTGTCAATTTACCAAGGTTTACACGGCAAGCGATTACTAATAATTAATAAAAATCAACAACCGCGCTTCGCTGAAATATCAACTTCAGCACAGCTTAAGCCTTTAATCGCATTACAAAAGCAAAGTTGGTCTGATTATGATGTACTTATCCGCAATGGCTTCACTGTTAATGGTGAGCTAGATTATAAAGGCATGACTAGAGCACTCGAGACAGGTTTGGCAGATTATTTTCCTCGCTCTGTATCAGCTATTGCCGCTGAGGTGACTAAACTGCAGCATCAAAACTTAATGATTGAACCAACGATCATGTTGCAATACCCGAGTCATTATTATTTTTACACTCATAAACAAAACGATGCTTTACTAATGGAGTTAGAGGCAGGGTTACTAAAACTTCAACAAAACGGTAAGTTTGAGCAGCTTTATCAACAATTTTTTGGTGAAAAAGAACGAGATCTCGCATTATCATCGAGAAAAGTTTTTCACCTAAATTAGCGACACCATAGCTCACATTACTTATTGCGAGCTAACAATTAAGTCAGTTCACAATAGGGTCAAGCACCCTAATAAAGTAAATACTTAAATGAAGATTGAACTCGCCCAATCCAATTTTGTAAGCTAGCTTATAACTATAGATGAAGGCATCCGCTTGTTTTGCCCTATATACTGAATACTCTCATGGATAAGGTCTTATTATGATGCGTAAATTGTGGCAGGTAGTCGTTTATCTGATGATATTTTGTGTTGGCTTTGTTGCGGGGTTATACACACTGCCAATTTTAACGGCCCCACCATCCCCCAGCAAACTTGAGCTAGCCACACATGCTCAGCAAGCACTTTATAGTGGTGAATTCAAAGCTGATCTCGCAGGCTCCGATGCTTTGCATTATGGTAACGGCCAAGTCAGATTAACCAGTGCAATGATCTCTTTTGATGGCACCTTGAGCCCAGGCCCAGATTACCAACTTTATTTAGCTAATCGCTTTATTGATAATGAAGCCGATTTTTTAGCCTATAAAGGCACAATGACAAGGGTTGCAAGCATAAATACATTCGATGGTTTTATAATTAAGGTGCCAGCCGATATTAATATTGCACGCTTTAACACTGTTATTGTGTGGTGTGAGAGTTTTGAACAATTTATAACCGCGGCTCAGTACCAATGAACAAGTACTGGGAAACAACTGCTTTAAAAGCAACAGAGAGTTGCGGCACAGACTATTTACCAGTTTACTTATTATAAAAACACTATCAGCCAACGAACTTAGCGGGTCGGTTCAAAACCATCATAGTGTGGGATATCAGCATTTATTTGCTCCCAATTCGCTTTTGAGCTAACAAAGTTATGGCTCATAGGACGCTCTGTAATATCGCTATCGAGTATACCCAGACGCAACCTTAGTCTGCTTATATCATCAAGGTTTTCACTGTAGATTGGGCTGCCACATGCACTACAAAAATAGCGGATACGCCCTGGTTTAAATTCAAAGCTGCTTAACCACTCATTGCCTTTGGTTACTTTAAAGTCAACACGAGAGATAAATCCATTGGTTGCAAATGCAGTGCCACTGGCTTTACGACACAACGAGCAGTGGCAATGAATAATGCTCTGGATCGGGCCATCAATTTGCACTGTGACCTTGTTACACAAACAACTTCCTTGATACATGCTAAAACTCTTTAAAAAAATAAGCCTAAATACTAGCACAATTTTTTATCCAAAAAAGCCGCCTTTGGAGAGGGCGGCTTGGGTGAACAAACAGCTATGGGTGGGAGCTGTTATATCAAGAGACTATAATTTGATTTATGCTACGCGTTGCTCTTCACTAGGTGTTTGACGAATTAAGTAATCAAATGCCCCTAGGCTTGCTGTTGCACCACTGCCCATCGCAATGATGATTTGCTTAAATGGTGTGGTCGTTGCATCTCCCGCAGCATATACTCCCGCTAAAGATGTCGCTCCTTTTGCATCTATTATTATTTCGCCAAACTGACTGAGTTCAACATTACTGTCTTTTAACCATTCAGTGTTAGGTATTAAGCCAATTTGCACAAATATACCGGCTAAGTTTAACTGTTTGTTCTCACCTGAGGTGCGGTCAGTATAGCTTAAGCCCGTCACTTTTTTACCATCACCGAGTACTTCTGTAGTCTGGGCATTCTTAATAATGGTGATATTCTCTAAGCTATTGGCTTTACGAATAAGCACGTCATCGGCGCGTAACGTATCTGCAAATTCAAGTACCGTAACGTGCTCAACAATATTAGCTAAATCAATTGCCGCTTCTATACCCGAATTACCACCACCAATAACGGCAACAGGTTTGCCTTTAAATAACGGTCCATCACAATGTGGACAATACGCTACACCATGACCACGGTATTGTTGTTCACCAGCTACGTTCATTTCACGCCAGCGAGCGCCCGTTGCCAGTACTAACGATTTAGTACTGAGCACAGCTCCGTTTTCAAGCGTGATTTCATAACCATTTTTATAACTAAGAGCGACGGCTCGTTGATTATGCATGACATCTACATCGTACTCTTTAACATGCTCTTCAAGCTGAGCTACGAGCTTAGGCCCCTCGGTTGCTTTAATAGATATAAAATTTTCGATTGCTAGCGTATCAGCTACTTGTCCACCAAACCGGTCAGCAACAATGCCCGTATTTAAGCCCTTACGTGCTGAATAAATTGCTGCAGATGCACCAGCAGGACCACCACCTACGACAAGCACATCAAATTGTGATTTTTCATTGAGAGAAGCGGCTTGGCGCTCTGCCCCTTTACTATCAACTTTATTTAAAATATCAGTTAAGCTCATCGCACCTTGGCTAAAGGGCTGGCCATTTAAGTACACCGCGGGTACTGCAAGTATATTTCGCTGCTCTACTTCATCTTGAAATAATGCCCCATCAATCATAGTTGCTTTGATGTTGCTATTATTAGCAGCCATTAAATTAAGCGCTTGTACGACTTGCGGGCATGTTTGGCAACTTAATGAAATATACACTTCAAACTCAAGTGGCTGAGTCAGTGACTTGATTTGGTCAAGATCTGCAGCCGACGCCTTACTCGGATGCCCGCCCGTATGTAACAACGCTAATACCAAACTGGTAAACTCATGCCCCATCGGCACACCAGCAAAGGTAATTTGGCTATCTCGAATAGGTGAAGATACCGTTATTGATGGACGGCGTACGCCACTATCTGGATTATCTCGCACCAAAAATTTGTCGCTCAACGACGCAATATCGTTGGCTAAATTGTCAATTTCTATTGATTTTTTGCTGTCATCCAAGGCGATAAGTAGCTCAACAGGATCAGCAATAGCTGCAAAGTGACTTTTTAATTGATTTTTAATGTTGGTATCTAACATGACTTACCCTTGTTTTAGCAAAAATGCCCATCATCACGCTAATGTGCTTAATAAAATTGTGATGATGAGCCTTCAAGCATATTAATGCTTTGTAATAGTAGATTTAAATTTTGCCAACTAAATCAAGCGATGGTGCTAATGTTTCTTCACCTGGCTGCCAAGAAGCCGGACATACTTCACCATCATGAGTCGCAATGTATTGTGCCGCTTGTACTTTACGTACTAGTTCTTTGGCACTACGGCCAATACCTAAATCATGTGTTTCAATGATTTTGATTTCGCCCTCAGGGTTCATTACAAACGTACCGCGAAGTGCTAGGCCTTCGTCTTCGATCATTACACCAAAGTTACGTGTAATACGTCCTGTTGGGTCACCGATCATAGGGTAAGTAATTTTACCAATAGTGTCTGATGTATCGTGCCATGCTTTGTGAGTAAAGTGAGTATCAGTCGATACTGAGTAAACCTCTACACCCATTTCTTGTAATTGCGCGTAGTGATCTGCAACATCACCCAGTTCCGTAGGACATACAAAGGTAAAATCAGCTGGGTAGAAAAAGAAAATAGACCACTTACCTAAAACATCTTGTTCTGATAGTTCAACAAAATCACCATTGTGGTAAGCCGTTGCATTGAAAGGTTGTAATTTAGTGTTAATTAATGAAGTGCTCATAGTATTCCTCATTTGTTTATTTAAAGTGTAAACAACGCAGGTTGCTGCGTTGGCTTGAGTAATACAATAAGGTGTAAATAAAAATTAATAAAATTGATTGTTTAGATTAATTCAATCGATTTTATTGACTGAAGCGGTCATTGTCATCTGGACAGATAGGGCTAAAGCTTTTTTTGCGTCTAATGTTACAATGCTCACTGAAAAATATCGCGAATACGTATTTTTAGTTAATTTTGGGGTAAGCCATGAATAAATTCATCAATCATATCCAGTTAGGCTATTTAGGCTTATTGCCCTTTTTAGCGTGTGTCGGTTGGCCGTTATTAGTCGGTAGTAATAACTTTAATATGCAGTTTTTTACTTTTTATAGTATTGCAATTTTGGCTTTTATGAGTGGTAACTTATGGCACGCTGGACAACAGAGTTATCGAGATGCGATTAAGGCTATACTACCGATTTTACCGCTTGGCTTTTTAGCTTTTTTACCACAACACATAACCTTGGCTTGGTTAGCGGTT
Organism: Pseudoalteromonas sp. SG41-5; assembly: GCF_014164495.1. Taxonomy (NCBI): domain Bacteria; kingdom Pseudomonadati; phylum Pseudomonadota; class Gammaproteobacteria; order Alteromonadales; family Pseudoalteromonadaceae; genus Pseudoalteromonas; species Pseudoalteromonas sp. SG41-5. The sequence continues at coordinate 21,471 of NZ_JACJFH010000046.1, forward strand.
AGTTTTTGGCTGGTATTACTATTTGAAAAAACCAGCCCGCAATGGCAAAGCTACCATGCTGATTATCAAAAAATGCGCTTTGTATTAACCTCAGTGGTGTTTGTTTGCCATATATTAGTAATAGGCATTAGTTTATACCCTAACTAGCTCGCCCTTTAAAACGGATTAATGTACCATCCGTGCACTGCTTTTTGAGGAACTAAAATGATAGACCAATTGCGCCAACAGCTTGATCAACTCGGTGAAAACTATGTTGAGAAAAGCGCTCATTTCAAAATTAAAGTGATCCCTTTTTTTTGTGCTATTCAAATCAAGAAAGATCATAAGAGTGAAGGCCGATTATCGTTTTATTCTAATCAATGGCTTGAAATTGCACTCGTGGTACTCTTTTTACTGTTTGGCTTAATGCTCTTCGATCCTGACGCAGGCTTTACTCATGGCCCTATTCATATTGCGTTTGCAGTATTAATCACGTTTAATTTAATTATCAAACAAATCGCGATTGAAGGACTAAAGACTCGCTTAGCGTTTTTACGTTTAATTGATCATGATGCTAAAAACACACCACTAGAATAATTGAATTAATGTATTTAAATCCTAATTGGCGGATCCTTACCGTTGGCGATGGCGACTTATCGTTTTCTCATGCTTTATCTACTGATCTAAAGCCGGCCAAGTTAGTTGCTTCTACCTATGATAGTGCAGCCACGATCACCTCCAAATATGCTGATAACGCACTAAATGCACTGCAAGATCATCACATTACGGTACTTGATAGTTTTGATGTGACTGACCCACAAGCCTGGCAACGCTTAAATGGCGAGCTATTTGATGTGGTGATTTTTCAATTTCCGCTTATTCCTGCTTTTGTCGGGGAGAGTGCTTATCGTGAAAACACCCAAACAACCAGTATGAACACCCTCAACCGGGCTTTGCTACACCAATATATTAAATATGCCACCAGCTATGCTCTTGATAACAATGGCCCAATGTTGTGCTACATCACCTCAAAAGATGTTAAACCATATCGTGAGTGGAATATTGAAGGCAGCTTAAATTATGGCTTAGCATCACGCTATATCGGCCAAATGCCATTTGATATCAGTCCTTTCCCTGGCTATAAAATCCGTAATGTTGATCGTGACAAACACGTAAAAGACACCAGTGGCACCACTTATGTATTCAGCCCCAAAGAAACGACTGAACTCCATAATCGATTAACTATACCAAGCTACTTAGCAGTTGATAGCTGTTCGCTGTGCCGAGTAGGTCCATTTCAAGCCAGTGAAGATAAACAAAAACACCTATTAGCTAAAAAGCACCAACAAATGTTAGGCTTTGAGGCAGACTGGCAAGCTTGGCTTGCACAATTCAACAATCAGGAGTGACCATGAATTTTGTGATAGTCGGCACTAATTTTATTAGCGATACTTTACTTGCAGCGGCTAAAACAGTCAGTGAGTTTTCATTATATGGCGTATGTTCGCGAGCCGAACAAAGCGGTCATGCATTTTTAGCTAAGCACGCTATAAAAAATGCAAAAGTATTTACGACTATTGAGCAAGTATGCAGCGACGACAGTGTAGACGCTGTATATATAGCAGCCCCCAATAGTTTGCATAAAAGCTATGCTGTGGCCTGTTTAAATGCAGGAAAACACGTGTTAGGTGAAAAACCTGCAGCAGCAAATAGCCAAGAATTAGCCGCGATAGTGGACGCAGCAAAACAAAATAATCGCCTTTATATGGAAGCGATGATGACCACTCACTTGCCTAACTTTGCCGTTTTACAACAAGCCATTGCCAAAATTGGGACGCCACGTAAATACATAGGTCAGTATAGTCAATATTCATCACGCTATGATAAATACAAAAATGGTGAGCGCCCTAACACCTTTTTGCCAGCATTCGCTAATGGTGCGCTCGTCGATTTAGGGGTTTATCCGCTATATATCTTGATTGCACTTTGGGGTGCACCAAACACGGTAAAAGCCAGTGGAGTATTACTTGAAACAGGGGTAGATGGTGCTGGTGATGTATTACTAAATTATAGTGATAAGCAAGCAGTGATCAGTTATTCAAAAATATCTCAAGGTGATAATTTTACAGAAATCCAAGGTGAGCTGGGCCGTATCAGAATTGAAGCCGTTTCGTTATTAAAACAGATACAATTTATTGCTAATGATGGCAGTGTTGAAGAATTATCACAGCCATTTGATGAACACTTTATGCGCCACGAAGTTGCCCATTTCATTACAATTGCCAACGCAGGACAACTCGAATCACCTATCAATACCCATCAACTAAGTATCAATGTGATGGCTGTACTTGATAAAGCAAGACAGCAACTTGGTGTTATTTATCCAGCCGACCGACTATAAGCTACAAAATATTATTCACGCAAAACAACGCCTCAATGCTTTGAGGCTTGTCAATGTTGTTGTCACTTTTATCATACTCTTGCAATCTGCTCACTAATTTAATGCGTATCCAAATCTTCCTAGTTTGCAAATAAAATTCATGAATTCTTTAGTTAATTGAAATTATATTCTATAGTTATTTAGCATTATTATTAAATCGCATCAGAGGCAATTTTGACAATAAGATTAATGCTAAGAACTGTTTTTGCTCTAGCAATCACAATTGCAGCAGGGCTACTCATTATCATATTACTGTTAAAAACAGGATTATCTGATAGTCAACAATCAGCTCAGCAACGCTATCAGCTAAGTCATTTTGCTAAGCTGTCGGCCTCCAACTCTATCGAGCTAACAGAACTCGCCCGACAATATGTTGTCACCCTACAACCTAGCTATAAAAAACAATACTATGAACTTGTAAATCAAATTGAAGGAACTGAACCCTGGTTAGACGGTCGTAAAAAATCTTATATTGATCGCTTAAAAGAATTTAATGTAAATGAACAAGAACTTGCTTTGCTAAATAAATCTAACTCGCTCTCTTTGCAGTTAGTCAACACTGAAGAACAAGCTTTTCAATTGGTAAGTAGTTTTGCTGGGCAATCACCATCATTATTAAATACGAGCGAATCAAAACAGTGGGTACAGGCAATAGGACTGCTAACCGATAAGGGATATATGGATGAAGTAGCTAAAATACAGACACCGGTGCAAGAATTTTTAGCTGCGGTAGAAAACAGCAGCTTGCAAGAAGTAATGAATAATAACAATCGTGTTGCTAATTTAAGCCTTATTAGTATTGTGATGGTATTAGTTATAATCACTATTTTAATTTTATGCTACTTACAGCTTGAGAAGCGCGTAATAAAGACAACCACGCTATTAGTCAATGAAGCACAACGAATCGCCAATGGTGATTTAACGCATAAAATTGCTCACTCCGGTAACGATGAAATTGCAGAGTTATCAGCCAGTTTTAATATTATGATCGATAAACTATCTACCTTACTGTCAGAAATTAACTCGCAATCCCAACAAGCCCAAATTGCTGCAAACGAGCTAGATTCTATTGCACAGCAGGCAAGACAGCTTAATGACGAGCAGAGTCAAGCAATTGAGGTGATCTCAAGTTCAGTATATGAAAACTCCACCGCCGTCAAAGAAGTATCAAAAAACTGCTCTGAAGCGGCTCAAAACGCAGGAGATGCAGATGCTAAAACACAAGCAGGGATCGATGTCGTTAATCAGAGTATTCATTCTGTCGAATCGGTTGCTGAAATATTAACCGAGTCAATTAATGATTTAAATGATCTCGAATCTTCAGTTAACGAAGTAGCGGTGATCTTAAATGTGATCAGCAATATTGCTGAACAAACTAATCTATTAGCACTTAATGCTGCAATTGAGGCCGCACGAGCTGGCGAACAAGGTCGAGGTTTTGCCGTCGTTGCCGACGAGGTAAGGACATTAGCGAGCAGAACACAAAGCTCAACAGTTGAGATACAACAAAAAATCAATAGCTTACAGTCTGCAAGTAACGCTGTAACCGAACGGATCCGTAGCAGTGATACGCGGGTTAAAGACGCAGTATCAAACTCAGAAAAAGTGGGCTCAATGCTCAAAGAAATAAGCACCCAAGTGCGCTTAATTTCAGATGCAAACCGAACCATTGCAGCTGCATCCGAGCAACAAGCACAAGTAACCGAAGATATAGCTGAACGCTTAACTGGTATTCAAGATGCCAGTATGCAGTCGAAGTCGCAAACCGCACAAATTTCGTCTTCGTCTAGTGAACTCGCGCAAGTTGCGATTAATTTAAATACACAAATAAATAAGTTTAAATTAAGTTAACGGATCTCTGGATTAAAAACCTCAGGCTTTTATACAGCAACAGCCTAAGGTTTTAGAGTAGCTAAAAACGATAAGTAACTGAAGCACCTAATGTTTGTGGGCTAACAACAGAGACATAACCAGTTGGATACCTGCCACTTACAGGCTCTACACTGGTATAACCTTGTTCATCAAAGGCATTATTAATATAAGCGCTAATTAACCAATTCATTGTGTCATAGCTTATTGTAGCGCGAGTAATAGTGTAATCACCTGCCATGCGCTCTTCACTGTTAGTAAGATCACCGTAATACTCATCGACATAATTTGCACTGACATTGATTTTAAGGTTGTCAGTAAACCAATGAGACAGACCTAAACTGGCTGTAAATGAAGGGGCTGAATTAAGTTCGTTACCAACCGCTTCAGAATACGTTGTAGATGCGTCAATTTTTGTTTTTAACAATCCTAGACCAGCATGTAACTGCCATTGCTCACCTAACATACTGTAAGCCTCAAGCTCTAAACCATAACTATGAGCGTCATCGATATTAGTAATTCTACGATCTGAACTTAATGCCTGATAACCGTCAAAGTTATTGTAAAAGACATTTGCACTGATATTAATGTCGCCGTTATTTAATACACTACGTGTGCCTACCTCATAGGTATTAACAGTTTCTTCATCATAGTAATAATAATCTTCAGCATTAAAGTCGAGTGCACCACCGCCGGAATTATAACCACGCCGCGCACTGGCTGATAAAGTAGTTGCCTCGGTAACTTTGTATTGAATAGCTAAGGTAGGTAATTTAATAGTATTAGAATCATCTAGCTGTTCAGCTAAGGTATCGCCTCTAAATGCCATGTTAAAGTTACGAAGTTGACTTTCATGTTCAACCCGCAAGCCACCTGTTACTATTAACTTATCTGTTAGGTTGAAGCTTGCCTCTGAGTAAATAGCTATCGAATCACTGCTATCATCACCAAAATAATCTGTTGCTCCAGTACTGTCGAAATCTTGATCTCGATCGAAATAAGCTAAGCCAATAAAACCTGAGTAAAAATCACTACTAAGACCGAAGTTTAATTTACCATCAATGGTAATATTTTTTTCATCCATAGTAACATCAGATTCTGCTGTTGCTAGCGGCTCATAAGCATCAAACGCCCAATGATAATCCATATATGCCACCAGCAGATCCACAGAGAAGTTCTCATCAATCTTATATTCAAAATCGATTTGTGTTGTATCTGAATCTGTATCCATTATACGTTGAAACAGTGGTAAATAATCAGATGGGTTGTCACCTTCATAATAATGACGACCAGAATTTCCTTTTTCACTGTAGTTTGAATAACTTAGTTGAATTGATAGATCATCAAATGGAGTATAAAGTAATTTTGCTCGGGTGCTTGAGGTGTTTAATTTATTTAGATCGCGATCTGTCGGATTTGTTTCATAGACAGTTGGGTTACTGTAAGTTTCACCATCAACATATTGAGTCGATAACCTAAAAGCAAGTACATCTTCAACTAATGCACCGGAAACAACGGCTGCGGTGTCAAGGTAGCTATCTTGATTGCGGTAACCGACTCGCACTGCGCCTTCAAAGTCTTGAGTCGGTGCTTTGGTTGTCATATAAACAGCGCCAGCAATGCTATTACGACCATTACTTGTTGATTGTGGACCTCGATACACTGCTATTTGCTCCATATCCCACAAACCAGTATCACCGGTTAAATCAGCGACAAACGGCTGACCTACACCGTCAACTAACGTTGATACTCGCGCTTTAGAGCCACCACTAAACGAATTAAACCCTGTTGCTCCACCGTTACCTGACACACCACGCATATCAGGAACTGACCCCGTTAACACCACTACATTCGCCATTTCTGCAAGCGCTTCTGAAACAGATGCTAGCTGACCATTTTCTAATAACGACTTATCGACGACCGCAACTGAGGTAATAGTGTCTTTAAGTGATTTTGCTATTTTTTCACCCGTAACAACGATAGTATCGATTGATTCGCGATTACCCTCATCATCTGCTAATACCTGAGCTTGAGTAAATAACAGCGCGCTGGCAATAAGCAGTGAAAGCTTATTGCGTTTAAATAAAGCAGCCAAAATAATTTCCTTTTTTTGAGACATTTTAAATTGCGCGAAAAAATACCATATCAACTACAGTATTGCAATTGAGTTTACTTATCATTTAGAATGACATTAAAAATAAACTATTATTGCTCTTATGTCTCAATTTACCGTTATTGTTATCTTACTCATTGCTATAACTGTGCTCTACTGCAGTAATCGCCATCAAAGATTACTTACTAAACCTATTTCTAAACACTGGCGTACACTTGCGCTAATGCTGTTTATAACTGCAATTATCATTTCTTTTTCTACACTGTCTAAATTAGCAGCAAGCTTCTTTATTATTTTAATACTGATGCTCGCTTTAATGGTCATGCCATTTGCAAGCTTAATTAAAGTGAAAGGGCTAAGAAATGACATCTGAGCAAAGACAAAAAATTCAACCAACTTGGCTTGGTAAAAGTTTAGCTGGTGTATTGCTGGGTTTAGCGCTGGCTTATATTCTGATTGCTTTTTTTGCTTGGTACGGCCCAGGCGGAATTGATGCCCAAGACAAGGTTCAATTTAATATGTGGATGATCCCGATTTTATGGCTCACGCTCTTTAGTTTTACTTATTTATTTAATTCAGCGAGGCAAGCTTGGCTCATACTCGGTGGAGCAAATGTTATTTTGTATAGTTTATTTTTGCTGTTAAGGGGTGGATTATGAAAGTAAGAGCCGATATTTTACGCACCTACCAAGGTGTGCATACATGGACGGGGATCATTGCAGGTTTAGTACTTTTCATCGGCTTTTATGCTGGTAGTTTGACCATGTTTAAACATGAAATCCAACAATGGGCAGAGCCAACTACTGCACCACTTACCGATCCCACTACTACAAACTATCAAAGCTTAGTCGACAAAGCCATCACTGTTTATCCTGAGCAAATGGCAAAAGGTTTTGAACTCGACCTTTTAACAACAGCTGCGCCACTGTCGTGGTATACACAAGGTCAAGCTCGTGGCATGCACCTAGATAATCAACAGCAAACAGCATATCTTGATGAAGATCAAAAGCTGATAATTGCTGATCAAGCAGAACATAAACTTGCTGATTTAATCGATTACCTACACCGTACCGCAGGCTTTATTGGTGAAATTGGCCACGACCAATCTGGCGTTTACATTCTTGGTATTGCTGCAGGACTGTATTTTTTAGCCTTGGTGTCCGGTGTAATTATCCTTTTACCAACACTGGTAAAAACATTTTTTGCGCTGCGAAAAGAAAAAGGCCCGAGTCGCTTTTGGTTAGATAGCCATAACCTTATTGGCGTTGCGAGTTTGCCCTTTCATTTGATCATTGCGTTTACTGTTATTGTATTTGCTTTTCACGACTTAATTTATGATGGTTTGGCCCAGTTTTATGGTGACAAACCACTATTTGAGCGTCCCCCAACCGCAACACACGCTTATAACATCAGCGAACTGAAACGTATTGATACACAAATACTAGCGGCTAAGGGCTATGCTACAGGCTATGAGCCAATACATATTAGCTACAGTCGATTGAATTTAGCGTCCCCTTCCGCTGTATTTAAAATGAGTAATGATTCTGCAGTGGTACGTGGACCTGATACGGATTATTTATTTATGAACCCGTATACTTTAGAGATCAGCGGATCAACTTACCCACAGGGTGAAGAAAGCTTCTGGGGCAATTTTGTCGCGAGTATCTTTTCACTGCATTTTGGAACATATGGCGGTGAGTGGGGTCGCTGGGCTTACTTTATAATGGGACTATTCGGCGCATTGCTTTTTTATTCAGGCAACTTATTATGGATAGACAAACGAATGAAAAAAGATGCAAATAAAACCGGCACACATATTATGGCAAAGTTAACGATTGGCGTGTGTTTAGGATCCATGCTCGCTGTTGTTGCAGTATTATTGTTAGCAAAATGGAGTAACATACTGATAAATAACATTAATCACCATTATATGCAGTGTTATTATGTTGTTTTTTTTATTTCCTTAGCCTACTGCTTTACACTAGGCGCTAACAAAGCAAGCTATACTGGCTTAATAACATTATCGATTTTAACCGTATGTTTACCCATCTCGAGTGTTATTCAAGGCCTGAATAATTTAGCTCTGCTCCCCTATTACGAAAGCTATTCTGTTGATTTTATAGCCACACTTTTCTCAGTTATGTTTTTCTTTATCGCTAAACGCTTAAAGCAAAAACCCCTTAAAGATAAAGTAATTCTGGATCACAAAACAATAGAGTTCATAAGGTAAATAAAGGCTCACGCATTGTTTAATACGTGAGCCTGCATCACTTAATGGCTGCTATTTATCGCAAATATATTAAATTGTTACATTAATCTGTACACTCTGCAGATAATTTCCTTTTTCATTTTTTATACGTTATGTCTCGAGTTATTTCTCCTTTTTTCATTGCTGTTATATGTGTATTACTTGCCATGGTGACTATTCAGTCAGGCGCTTCAATTGCTAAGCAACTATTTCCATTAATTGGCCCTGAAGGGACAACCGCACTTCGTTTAGGTTTTTCAGCAACGATATTGTGCTTAGTGTTTAAACCTTGGCGCGCCTTTCCGCCACTGGGTCAACGCATGCCAATTATTGTTTATGGCTTATGCTTAGGCGGTATGAACATTTTTTTTTACTACGCCATTGCGCGTATTCCATTGGGGATTGCGGTCGCCCTTGAATTTACCGGCCCGTTAGCGGTAGCGCTGCTATCATCGCGACGTAAGCGAGATTTATTTTGGGTCGCCTGTGCCATAGCGGGGATTGTAATGTTGCTCCCGGATATGAAAGGTGAAGAAAGTCTCGATCTACTGGGCGTGATTCTGGCACTGGGTGCTGGTGCATGTTGGGCTGGCTATATCTTATTTGGCAAAAAAACGGGGAATCAAAGCTCTGGCGGGATGACTGTTGCCCTTGGTATGAGTGTCGCGGCGCTTATATTAGTGCCTTATGGTGCTATTTCTCAAGGTGGTGCACTACTAAGCTGGGAAGTGATCCCTTTAGGTTTATTGGTTGCTATTATGTCAAGTGCCCTACCTTATACGCTGGAAATGGTTGCACTGCGTAATATGCCTGCACAAGGGTTTAGTATTATGATGAGCTTAGAGCCCGCTATTGCGGCACTTGCTGGCTTTATAATTTTAGGCGAGTTATTAACTCTTTGGCAATGGTTAGCCATTCTTTTGGTGATAGTTGCATCGGTTGGCAGTTCAATGTCTACAAGTAAAGACAGCAACTAACAAACCAAAAAAGACGTAAAAATATTAGTTATAAAGCTAAATGTTGATTTTGATCAAAGGGGAGTAACGTGTTTAGACAATACGATTACCCCCTGCATTTTTTGCAACATACATTGCTTGATCTGCATGTTGAATAAGTTGTTGTTCATTCTCGCCCATTTCAGGATAACTGGCGATACCGATACTGACTGAAAGCTGTAATGTATGTTCATCTATCACAAAAGCTTGTTCGCACTTTTTGCGGATTTTTTCAGCTGTTTTTTGTACGTCTGAGCGTAAGCTAATCCCATGAAGTAAGACTAAAAATTCGTCGCCACCTAAGCGCCCAACAGTATCAGATCCTCGAATACACCCTTGCAGCCGAGCTGCAATTGCTTGCAATAATCGATCACCACATTGATGCCCATATGAATCATTAACTTCTTTAAAACCATCAAAATCTATAAATAGTAGCGATAATTCAACTTGCTGTCGGTCAGCTTTCGTTAATGTCGATTGAATTCGGTCAAGTAACAGCATGCGATTGGGCAACCCAGTTAACTGATCATGTCCCACCATATGTTGTAATTGCTTTTCAAATTTTTTGCGCTCGGTGATATCATGAGCAACAGCAATTCTGAACTGATGTGAATCAGACCAGCGGACAGACCATAATATATGCACCACTCGCCCGTCTTTTCTCACCCAACGATTTTCAAAGCGCGGTTTAGAGCCCCCAGATAATAACGTATTTACTGCGTCAAGCGTGATCTCAATATCTTCTTTATAAACAAAGTCGAGCATTGGTTTACCAATTACTTCGCAAGGCTCGTAACCAAAAATGTCTTTAAAAGCCGCGCTCACAAAAACAAATACCCCTTGCTTGTCAACCACGCAAACAGCGTCAAGCATCAGTTCAAGTACATCCGAGAGACAAATCACACCACTATTTTTCATTCAACTCCATGCCTCAAACAGTAAAAATACAGTCTTTATTATTTATTTACAGTACCCATCAGTTAAGCAATCAATCATTGCGTAATAGTGTATAACGTATCTTAGGATACGGTTCATTGCTGTTGAGAGCTATAAAGAAATAATAATATATTGCGATAATAAAACTAATCATAGTGCGTTTTATAAAATACCACATTAAAAAACATACAAATATTAGGCCACGTTATGTTTCTCTGTTAATAAACTAGCTTATTTCTTTAGTTTTGTTCTTTCCTACAGCATTAACTACCGCTTCCTCAATCGAATGTAGTTTAAAAGGCTTTGAAATAAACATATCCATGCCAGCTTCTTTGCACGCAACTTTATCGGTAGATGATGTATTTGCAGTTAATGCCACTATTAAGGTATCTGCATAAGGACAAATATGTTGTGCTCGCAAAATTTTAGTGGCCTCAAGTCCATCCAGCTGCGGCATCACGCAATCCATAAAAATAAGATCGTATTTTTTTTGCTTACACTTTAAAATTGCGTCTTCGCCATCAACTGCAAAATCGGCTTTAATATTTAATTTTTCAAGCGAAGCGTCCAGTACCAATCGGTTTATTTGGTTATCATCAACAACTAAAACCGATAAATTAGTTGCCGCTATGACAACGTTTACCCGAGGATTATTTTCGATTTGTACTGCGCCGACTGCAAGTGGGATATCCACGATAAATGTCGTACCCTGATTAAAAGTACTATCAACCGTTATTGTCCCCCCCATAAAATCAATCAATTCTTTTACGATTGCCAAGCCTAAGCCGGTACCACCTTTACTCTTTTTGGCGTCTATTTCTTGTGTAAAAGGTGAGAACAATGAATCTAAAAATGAGTTGGTCATCCCCCTTCCGCTGTCACACACTTCAAGATGCAAGGCTAATTTATCACCGACTACATTCACATCAGCATTAAATTTTACCAAGCCTTCGTCAGTGAATTTTAACGCGTTACTTAATAAGTTTGACGCAATTTGGCTCAGCCGAGCATTATCGCAATAAGCCCAACAGTCATCTGCTATCGTTATATTTGTTTGAAAATCAACCTTACTATCTCTAAACAATGGAATGTACAACGAAGCAAGATCAACAAAAATTGTTTTTAATAAAAAATGATTTGGTTCGAGTTTTAACTCACCGTGGTTTATTTTTGAAAAGTCGAGCACTTCGTTAATTATACTCAGTAAAATATCCGCGCTACGCAAAGCTATCTTTAGTTTTTCAACTCTCTTATCTTCACGGCGCTCACCTAATAGCGTAGTTAACATTCCGGTTATGCCGTTCAATGGTGTCCTGAGTTCGTGACTTATTTTAGCTAGTAGCATGCTTCTATCTTCTAACATACGCTCTGCTTCTGCTTTTTTATTTTTTAACTCTTCGCGAAGCATGACCGATTCAGTCACGTCTTGTAAGGTACCAAATAACCTCACACATCGACCATTTAATAATTCAGCTTCACCAAATGTTGATACCCACAAAGTCTGTCCATTAGCGGTAACAAGTTCGAGGTCGAGATGCCATTTCTCGCCACTTTGTATTGCAGAGTGCACTGCATTAACGATGCTTTCTCTGCTTTCTCCTGCTTTAAAAAATTCAGTCGCAGCATTAAGATCAGGAACATAGCTATCACTAACTTGGTAAATACGTCGTGTTTGCTCGCTCCAAGTGACTTTATCAGTGAGTAAATCAACTTCCCACGTGCCAATATTTGCTACAGCCTCTAATTTTAACAGCGTATTGTTGTTTTTAATAAGCTGTTCATTGGTGATCTTGCGGGCAAACTCAGCACCCAGCCATTGTGCAAATAACTCAACATAGTCATGGGCTTGTTGTGAAAAGGGAGTTGATACAGCCGGTGATGAAAAGTTAACTGTACCGAATACATTTGAACCGACTTTTATTGGCGCCCCAATATAAGATTCGAGCTGGAAATTTAGGTAACATGGGTGGTTTGCAATGCGACTACTCGACGCTTTATGAAAAGTAAGCGCGGCATTTGCTGCGAGTGTATGTACACAATAAGTGCCTTCTAAATCAAACGTTGTACCAGAAGCTAAAGAATTATCAGGTGTTATAACGTAGAGCACGGTATAAATATTTTGTTCAATTTTACTAACAATCGCGATATCTAAATTAAATACATCAAGCCCAAACTTGAGCAAACTATGCGTTTTCTCGTCAAAACTTTGACTTTGATCAGATACAATATCATGGAAGCTTCGAAGGAAATTCAAATAAATACCTCGTATTATTTTGCATAGCGACAGATGCTATAGCTAAAAAATCTTATCTAACCACTTCATATTGGTTAATTATTATAGCGTGTAATTAAATATTTACCTTACTAAGGAGACTGACCTTTCGGGATTAAAATTTGTTCAATTTAGGTTTAACACTTAGAGCATAGTATGTTTGCCAGTTATGCTGCGTTATCGCCTATTTATGGGGAATTACCACACTACATAAGCTCAGCCTAGCCTAAAAGCCAAACACATTGCTGCAAACTTCGAAATAGAAACACACGCTACCCTAACTTTAGAGTAGAAACTTTTCATCAGCAATAGTTTATTTATATTTTCAGTTAGTTATAAAGCTCCATTTATAAAATAAGGCCTCAATTGAGACCTTATTACTTAACCTAAGCAGGGGTTACTAAGTGGTATGCATTAAAACTGCCACCCGAGCGATGCCCAATAACGGCGTCCGTCTTCGACATAACCATATTCATTCTCAGTGATATCTTTATCAAATAGGTTATAAATACCAAAGCCTAACTTTACGCTTTTAGTCAAAACATAATTACCACCCACATCGGCTAACGTGTAGTTAGGTGCAATTAGGCTGCTTTGTGAAGGTCCTGTGGTTGGTTGACTTTCCTCACCACGATAATGCACACGTAACCACCCCCCTAACTTATCGCTTGGCTGCCAGTTTAACGATGTTTGCACTATATGTTTAGGTAACTGATTGAGAGGACTGCCTTTATATTGCCCGGTTTTTTGCTCAGAATCGGTATAAGTGTAATTAGCGCTTAAACCTAAATCGCTGGTTAAGTCGTAAGAAACTGAAAATTCAAACCCTTGAGTCACGGCTTCATCAACATTTACATAGGTTGTCGGATCTGAACCAAACTGATTTTGGCCATCCGTGCATTGCGTAAGTGGGCATGCAATTCGCGTAATTTTGTCATCAAACTCATTGTAAAACACCGTACTTGAGATTGTGTAATCACCACGTGGATCGTAATAAATACCCATTTCATAATTCAATGACTTTTCAGGACTAAGATCTGGGTTGCCATAGATATTGCCGCCTCGACTTACTTGTCCCCAGTCTGCATTTGATTGACGAATATTAGGCGCTCTAAAACCTGTCGAAATACCACCTTTGATAGTGATAGCCTTAGAGGCGGTATAAACACCATATAAACGTGGACTCCAATGGCCTGAAAAATTATCGTCGTGGTCGTAACGCAAACCTGTGGTGAGCTTAAATTTGTCGCTGGTGCTCCACTCATCCTCAGCAAATACCGACCACTGTTTATTTTCTACATGGGTTAACTCGCTGATCCTATTACTCGTGTAATCATCAAGCACTTCTTTTAAGTAGGCTGCACCAAGCGTCGCGTTATGACCGGCAAAAATCGGTAAAGTCCAACTGGTTTGCGCATCCGTGTTTTCAACAAACATTTCACGAGAAGTATTATCGTACTTATCGTATTTTAAATAGCTGCGCGAGTTACCAAAGTCATAATAACCGTTATGGGTTAACGAGTAAGTTTGTTGCTCATACTCTGTTGTCGATGATTCTGGGCAACCTCTTCGGCCACAGCTTTCACCCGGCGCCAATGGTTCAACTGTTTTACCCAGTGTGTTTTCAAATTTTTGCTGCGCGCTGCCAACCTCTAGCATTATTTCGTGATTATCGTTTGGCGTTAAAATAAACTTTGCTTTAAGGTTACTTTGCTCTTTGCCCCTAAAGCCTGAAGTAAAGTTATCTTCGTCACGTTTTGAAAACTGCCCATATAATTGCACACCTAATAATTCTGGGACAAGTCCACCAGCTGCGAAAAAACTACCTTGATTAGTATTACCTGAGTCGCTACTTTGTTGAACTGTACTGTCTAAACGCAGCTCACCATACCACTGCAGGGGTGTTTTTCGAGTAATAATGTTTATCACCCCACCGATAGCGTCTGAGCCATACAAGGACGACATAGGCCCACGTATCACTTCAATGCGTTCAATTGCAGAGATTGGCGGTGTCCATGCACCTTCAACACCTGGTCCATCACTGTTTGGCCTTGTTTCACGTGATGATTGTCGCTGGCCATCAACTAAAATTAATGTGTATTGGCTAGCCATGCCTCGCAAGCTTATATCTTTGCGATCGCCACCGCCGGTAACCACAACTCCAGGAACATCGGTCATTGCATCGGTTAAGTCACGATAAAAGCGTTTTTCCAGATCTGCGCGATCAATCACACTGATGCTTGCTGGCGCGTCCTTTAACATTTGCTCATAACCTGACGCTGATACCACGATAACTTCCATATCTTGTTTCGTTTCATCAGCTAACACTATTGAGCTGGATAAACTAAGCGCGGTTAAAATGGCGCTAGTTAACGGTATTAACTTACAACTTACCGTGTTCATGATTTTTCTCCGTGACAAATGCAGTTTAAATGATAATAATTAGCGTTTGCATGGTAGTGAGATGTTCCTTTTTCTACAATGTGTATTTTCTTAAAACAGTATTAAGTAAGACTTAACCAAATGAATACAAAATTACTTCGCGCATTAACTGTATTTGTGCGCATTGTTGAAACGGGTAGTATGAGTAAAGCCGCAGTTGATCTTGCCATGACCACATCAGCAATTAGCCAACAAATCAAACAAATAGAGCTTGATATTAAGTTGAGCTTATTTAATCGCAGTCCACGAGAACTGACACTCACCGAGGCTGGCGAGATTTATTATCAAAGCTGTGTAACCATCCTCACCGCTGCAAAACAAGCTGGTGAAAAGCTGCAATTTTTACAAAACAGCCCTAGTGGTCAATTAAAGTTAGTAGCACCGGTTGGATTTGGTGGCGGAATATTAAGTGAACCGCTTAAAAAATTAACCAACCAGTACCCTTATTTTGATGTGCAACTGACTTTATCTGACGAACCCCTTGATATAATAAAGTCGGGCGCTGATTTGGCTATAGCGATTGGCCCGCTGGATGATTCAAGTTTAGTTGCTCGGCCTTTGGCGAAGTGGCCACTCGTATTATGTGTACATAAAAGTCACCCATTGGCTGAGCATTGCACACTGTCGCCTTGGCAGTTAAACCATTATACTCGTATCTCGCATTGCACTGCAGATCACCCATTAACGCATAGTTTAAACAGCCAAAAAAAAGCGCTCCCAAAACCACGTATCGTGGTTAATAACATGCACAGTATTATTCAATTAGTGTGTGATGGCGTTGGTTATGCAATTTTACCAAAGCCAGAAGTACAATCATTATTGCTAGAAGGAGAACTCGTTGAGTTATGCACTGACTGGCAACTGCCAACCTACAGTGTGTATGCAATTACCCCAGCAAGAGATATTTTGGCAGGTAAAACCAAAGTGGCTATCGAAATTTTAAAACAGCACTGTGATGAAATCTCAGATTCATTAAAGCAGTCTGCATAAAGCAAATTATCCTAAACTTACTTGTAACTACTGCAACACAGCGGGTCTATATCTTAAAGTAACTTGTGTATATACTTTATGTATTGAATACCAATGATTGATGCATAATGACAGCGGCAAAAAAGAAGAGTAATTTTTTCAGTAATATAATTTTTAATATTATTTTACCTGCGGTGATTTTAAGCCGCTTTAGTACACCTGATACGTTAGGCCCGGTATGGGCAGTAGTGGTAGCACTTGCTTTTCCGCTGTTATTTGGTTTGTGGGAACTTAAACAATCAGGCAAAGTAAACTTTTTCTCAGTACTTGGCATTATCAGCGTACTACTTACTGGCGGTATCAGTTTATTTGAACTTGACCCAGCTTATATCGCGATTAAAGAAGCGATGGTACCAGCAATTATTGGTGTGATTGTATTGATCAGCCAGTACACCCCTTATCCGCTGATCCGTAAATTACTAATTAATCCTGAATTGCTTGATATTGATAAACTTATGCATTCGTTAGAG
>NZ_JACJFH010000047.1:0-37236 GCF_014164495.1 Pseudoalteromonas sp. SG41-5
TACGGGCTACGGGCTACGGGCTACGGGCTACGGGCTACGGGCTAACAAAATATTGTTATATCATGAAAAGAGTAAAGTGAAAGCTTTGCTCTTTTTTGTTTTATAAGCTCCAATGGCAACTATGAGCGAGAAGCAGACGGTCGGGTAAACTGTACTAGCTCAGACTTGATCTGACAGTGACTTTGCTAAATTAGCATTAAGCGGATTATCTGGGATATTGCAAAACTTCTAATCAGTAGCCAAATTCACTCCCCCCTACACTGAACATCATGGACATTCTGCGCCTAACTCGATTCGGGGCAATGACGTTTTCCTGCTCGACTGAGTCAGCCTAATGATCCACTGTTCACTCACCAATTAGCGCGACAATTCATAACCAGAGATTTCCAACTGCCTCAGGTATATAGTCGAGGTGTATTGCCCATTCATTGTTTGATATTAGACTCGAAAACTTCAACTAGTCCTTTGACTTTTTTCATGCAATCAATATTAACACACCCATATTTATCATTATATTTTATAAGTGATACTAAGTATGAGCGATAACCTTTCAATTTATTCTGTAGTTGATCATCAGCATACTTAGAATAAAAATCAAAGTTTTTCCCATATCTTCGAATAAACTTTTTAGGGTTTAAATAAAATATATTCTCCATTATATATATTGGATCTTTTTGTTTTTTGAGCAATGCAGATAGTTTTTTCAACGGTTTAAGTTTTTTATCAGATAGTCTGATGTTGCCTACAGGCTTTTCTTTGTATACATGTAAAAAGCCTTTCTTTCTTTTCCTGTTCTGCACTACGTAACCATTGAGCGATATAGTATTCTCAGTCGCTCTCCTTTTTCTTTTTTTCAACTTGAGCGAAAGTGTAGAGACAAAGATAGAAATGTCTTTTTCAAATTGCTCAGAGTGCAGATATTTACTATTGTCACAAGAAAAAAGCATATCATCTGCATAACGAGAGTAGACAATTCCTTTATCTTCACATAACTTTTGAATAAGAATATCTACTCTTCTGAATATTATGTTTGATATTACAGGGGAAGATGAGAACCCAATAGGTAAAATTTCTTTCCCACGAAAATCTTTGTCAATATAGTTGTCACTAACCTTGTGAGTAATAGACATATATGCGATGTCTAGAGCTGAGTATTTTTTGTCATTCTTTTCATTATTGAAGTGTTGAGCGAGTAGTTTTTTTACTTCATGTGAGGGTATTGAATGGAAGAATTTTTTAATATCTAACCGTAAGAAGTAATACCCCTGAATATGAGGCCTTAGAAAGTCGTAATAAGACTTACCTTGAACAAAGCCGCATGCAGAGGAGTTAATTGGGCTTTTATCTAGAACAAACTTAGTTATTCTATCATTTATACGCTTGTGTTCAGAGTCCCTAGAAATCTCAAAAAAGTTGTCGCAACCAACTTTAAACTCTCTGACAGCAGGAGAGAAGTCATTTAGAAGACCTTCATTGCCTTTAAGTATTGCTTTCTTAAAGAAGTCATCGCTAATTTTATTTTTAATCATAGAGCTTCAACCCGATACAAAAGAACACCATTACACCGTAGGTGTGTACATCGACACATACTAATCAGAGCGACTAGATTAGTAGTCATTAGGACTATGCCCAAAGCAAAAAGAAGTTGGACTCCCTCAAGCAAAGAGCGGGAGAGGCAAGCTCTCAGATACTTGTCGAAACTCATATCTCCCCTCTACTATCGGGTTGAAGCATACGAATGATATCATAGAACTCGGGGAAATAAACTTTAAATATTGCCCCAAATGGTTGATTTTTAGATAAAGATTCTTTCTCAACGTATTCGACGGCATGATTTAGGAAGCTTGTAGTCCATCCATCGGTTTTATCAAGGTATTTGTTGTGTACAGTTTTCTCTTCTAATAATTTCATTAGCATTTTTGCATGCCTAGAAGTGTACCGCAGCTTGCCGTTTATCTTTTTCTTATTAGCTAAAGTTTGTTTGTATGCTTCAATATTGAAGTGGCTATAGTCAGTTAGCGCCATTGATTTTCCATTAAAAATAACTCTAATGTAATCAATGAGCATATCCTCTGTAACATACTTGCTTCGTTTTATACGCTGCAATATAGAATCAAAATTAGAATTATGTTTCCTATCCAACCATCCATATACAATTTTTGAGCTATTTTTTTGAATTAAACAGCCTTCTAAAGTTGTTCTATTTAGATAAATGTTCTTGTCAAGTAGCCTACTTTTGACAGCAGTAAATACAGACTCGAAGTCAGATTCCTCAAGAAAACATTGAGTTGTATTATTTACTTTTACTTCTTTGTTTATAACGGATAACAAAGTTTCAATGTTATCTCGCTTTGTCTTATATTTCTTACTAAATCCAAGTTTATACTTATTAAGTTCTGATTTTAAAGTGTCTGGCTTAAAGTTAAAATAGTCACCATTTTTACCTAGTTTTATAGATAAACTTTTAGGCTCACCTTTGATTGATATTGCTTTGTCTGCATCGAATAAGAATAGGTATGGAATAGTAGAGTTTGAGTATGATGGATTAACTCGTTCACCAATGACATTGCTACTACATTTATAAACATCTATATTTCTTAAATGTGGAAAATGTTCGGTCATCTTCATATTTCCGAAAGCTTCCAACTCACTTTCACCCTCTACAAATAGAATAAAGTCGCTAAAGAACAATCTTGCTTCATTGTCACTAAAAATATTTATAAAGCTCTCGTTGTTATAAGTGGAATTTAATGTACTAATCGTAGTTCTAGTATCAGCTTTCTTCTGAAAACAATAAACACGTTGCTTTTGTCTGAATTTTTTAATTATCTCTTTTACTATATTAGGCGAATGAGTTGTTAGAAATACTTTTGGCCTAGTAACTCGATCATCTTTGTTTTCATTATAATTATAACTAGTATATATATCTTGGACTAAAACCTCATTCATTTTAGGATGTAGACCTAGCTCTGGCTCATCAATAAAAACAAATGGTGTTATATATTCTCTTCTTGAAATTGTAATTAGTATCTTAAGAAAGGTTTTTATGAAATTAAATGAATTCGTTCCATCTGAGTGAAACTTTAAATCATTCTCATCTATCTCAAAACGATAACCTTTTAACCCAGCCTTAATATAGCTCAATACTTTTTCTTTCTGAGAACTTGGCTTAGTAGATATTGTTTTGTTTAAGTCGGAAATATAATTCTTATACGAATTATCGCCACTCGAATTTATTGATTTATCAAAAAAATCAATTACAGATTGATCATCAATTTTAGATAAATTAAAAGACTTTAGTCTTGATATAAGATCCCATAAGCTGTCCCATTCATGTAAATCCATGTGTCTAGGTTCAATATGGAAAAATGGGAATAGATAAAGAATAAGGTTTAAAGTTTGTTTGTCTTTAGTTGACCACTTAACTTTACCATCATTGTAAATGTTCAGAGTCAAAGTATAAGTGGTATAATCATTATCGTAGCGTGTTAATGCAAATATGCTTCGTTTATGGAGAGGCACAAGTTTTCGGATTATAAAATCAAAATACTTATTTTTAGGTTGATTCTTAGCTATCCTATAAATTCTTGTCATATCAAAAGTTACTGATATAGAACCTTTATACGAATAATTAGAGTTTAATTTTGGAGGTAACTCTTCTTTACCTTCTAGTTTATTGTAGAAGAATTTAAGAACTTTAAGTAAGTTAGATTTTCCAACGTTATTGCGACCGACAATGCAGTTTAAGTCGTTTAAGTTATCTACATTTAGTTCATCAAATGATAACAAGTTGGTGATTTTTATAGCCTGTACTGTCATAATTTGCTCTATATTTTTCCTTACTATATCAGTTACTTATTGCTATTACCACTTCGATAAGATTTGTTTACTCAGGCAAACCAATAGGTTTCTAATACCAGCAGCCATTCATTTTTTCCTTACTGAGTTTTGAATCCTTGGATATTCAACGCATCAACAATACCTCTTAGCGTGATATCTGTTTCTAGCAGGTGTACACGCAACTTCGGATAACTTGAGATAAGGCAAACTAGCCTCGATAAGATGTGAACGAGATTTTTCTCTGAATTATAACGGGGCAGAAACGAGTTAATCATGAATGACTGCTCATGGCACATTGCGGACTATTCATCGCCAAGTTATTAAGTTTGTATAACCAGAAACAAAAAGAGCAAAGTAAATACTTTGCTCTTTTTTCTTAGTATTAGTAATAATTAAAATAACGCTTGTTTATTTTATCGAGTCATTAATTTCTTTAAGAACCGCAACTGGGTCTGCTGCTTGTGTGATCGGACGGCCAACAACTAAATAATCGCTGCCATCTTCAATTGCTTGCTTTGGTGTCATGATACGTTTTTGATCTCCTGCATCACTTCCCGCAGGGCGAATGCCTGGGGTCACTAGTTTAAAATCTTCACCTAGCTCTGCTTTTAATTTTTTCGCTTCTTGCGCTGAGCACACTACCCCATCAAGGCCTGACTCTTTGGCAAGTTTTGCTAAATAGATAACTTGCTCTGCAGGCGTTTTTTCAACCCCTAAACGAGTAAGCTCTGCAGCATCCATACTGGTTAAAACGGTAACAGCAATTAATAATGGCGCTTTATCACCAAAGTGCTCAAGCGCTTGTTTGGCTTTAGTCATCATTTCAACACCGCCACTGGCGTGAACATTAACCATCCAAACACCCATTTTGGCAGCTGCGGTAACCGCTTTGGCAACCGTATTTGGAATATCATGAAACTTTAAATCTAAGAATACGTCAAAGCCTAGGTCAATTAATTCTTTTACAAAAGCAGGTCCAAAATAGGTAAACATTTCTTTGCCTACTTTTAAACGACATGTATCAGGCGATAATTGCTTTACAAAGTTTAAAGCGGTTTGCTGATCATCGTAATCGAGGGCGATAAGAACTTTTTTTGAATGTTCGAGAGACATAACTTTCCTAAAACTGATTGTAGAAGTAAGTGAATATTTTTATAGAAAACTAAAAACCGTCTAAACCACGGCTCGGTACTATGGTTTCCCAATGTTTGCACGAAGGACAAACCCAATAAATTGTATGACTGGTAAAGCCACAGTGTTGGCACTGAAAATCTGGCTTGGTCGCAATATAAGATGTGACCAGTTTATCTATTTGGTCTAGTACATCTTTAATATCATTATTTTGTTTTGCTAATAGCTGTAATAAAAAACTAAAGCCACGAATTGTCGGCTGACGTTTTAAACTATCAGTTAAAAATTTAATTGCTTGTTCGGTATGCCCTTGCTCAAGTAATGCTTGGCAATGTTTTATTTTTATTAGCACCCCACCCTTATCAAGTAGCTGCTGTAATAATTCATGAAATTGGTGGGTTAGGTTTAATTGCTCATAACTGTGAGCTAAATCATCTATAAACAAGGGAGCAAAAAAAGTGAAACTACAGATCAGCTCACGCCAATAATAAATTGCTTTTACGTAATCTTCTTTTGCAAATGCTGATTTACCTAATTCATATAATGGACGGATCGCTTTATGATTTAGGCTAATGGCTTTGCGCATAATTTGCGGATCATTGCTAAGCAACGCAGCTTCACAATAAAAGTTAGCGATGGCTTTGAAATGTTGCGGCTTTGAAAATAAATCACTGTGTGCTTCGAACATATTGATACCCTTTTCCCATTCGCGTGTTTGCGAATATAAATTAAGTATCGGCTCTAATGCATCACTGTGGTTGGCTTTTACTAACCACACTAAATGTTCTTCGGCGCCATCAAGCAAACCCGCCATAATATAATCTTCAGCAAGTTCAAGGCGACTAGCAGCAGCTTGTTGTTCATTAAGGCTTGGGTGTTTGAGCAGTAATTCGTGGATTTTTATTGCACGATCTAATTCACCTCGGCGGCGAAACATCGTTGCTAATGTAGAATAATGTTCAACAGAGTCAGCGGCGACTTCAAGCAAATTTATTAAGTGCTCAAGGCCTTGATCTTCCTCTCTGTCGAGTAAAAACTTTAAGCCTTTACTGTATTCAGATGTGATCTGACGATTAAGTTGATGAGCTTGGTTTTTAGCGCTATTTTTACCCATGATCCAGCCATAACCAGCCGCAACAGGTAAAAGTAAAAACAAAAGCTCAATCATAGTTAGGTGTCTTTATTAGCAACAAGCTTATTATTATCTTTTTCAGGCGCTAATTTTTTTTTCAAACGATAGTTTTGCCACTTTAATTGCGAAAACAATTTAAAGCTAATAAAACAACCAATTGCGACACCTAAAGCAAAGCAGATACTTATTATCATTGCGAGGGGTAAAGTATTGCTGGCAATAATATAATTTATTTGCACTAACTGTGGATTTTGCGAACCAAGTACAAATGCAAAAATTAAGCATATTGCTACCAGGATAATTTTTAATACCCTAAACAAGTAACTACTCCAACTAAGTAACTAGGCAATGCTCGCGTTTACGCGATCTCGTAACTCTTTGCCTGGTTTAAAATGTGGTACGTGCTTACCTTCTAACTCAACCGTGTCGCCAGTCTTTGGATTACGACCTGTACGAGGTGAACGAAAGTGTAATGAGAAACTACCAAAGCCACGGATTTCAATACGATCTGAGCTTGATAATGAGCCGGCCATTTGTTCAAGAATTTCTTTAACAGCATTCTCAACATCTTTCACAGGTACATGCGCGTGTTGCTCGGCTAATTGTTCTATCAATTCTGACTTAGTCATAACGTTTCCT
This sequence comes from Pseudoalteromonas sp. SG41-5, assembly GCF_014164495.1. Taxonomy (NCBI): domain Bacteria; kingdom Pseudomonadati; phylum Pseudomonadota; class Gammaproteobacteria; order Alteromonadales; family Pseudoalteromonadaceae; genus Pseudoalteromonas; species Pseudoalteromonas sp. SG41-5. The sequence continues at coordinate 6,743 of NZ_JACJFH010000047.1, forward strand.
TAAAAAGAGATAAAGGAAGGGCAACACTGCCCTTCCAATTAAGACTGATTAATTAGTCTTTTTGTGCATTTGCGAATGCAGCTGCCATTGCGTTTTCGAACACTGGCTCTTCTTTCTTAAGCTTTTCTAGTACTTCTTTCTCTTCTGCTTCGAAAAGAGCTTTAACTGAAAGGCTTAAAGTGCGGTTCTTACGATCAACACCAACATATTTCACTTCAATTTCGTCGCCTACAGAAACAACAGTAGTTGCATCTTCAACGCGCTCTTGAGCGATATCAGCTACACGGATGTAACCTTCAACGCCTTCGATAAGTTCAACAGTTGCGCCTTTCGCATCAACTTCTGTCACTTTACCTTTAACAATAGCACCTTTTTTGTTTGCATCAAGGTAGTTATTGAATGGGTCAGCTTCGATTTGCTTAACACCTAGAGAGATACGTTCACGCTCTGGGTCAACTTGCAATACGATAGCAGTGATTTCGTCGCCTTTCTTGAATTCACGTACAGCGTCTTCGCCAGGTGTATTCCAAGAAATGTCTGAAAGGTGTACAAGACCGTCAATACCACCGTCAAGACCGATAAAGATACCGAAGTCAGTGATTGATTTGATCTTACCAGTAACTTGATCGCCTTTGTTTTGTAGACGAGCAAATTCTTGCCAAGGATTAGCAATACATTGCTTAAGACCAAGTGAAATACGACGACGTTCTTCGTCGATTTCAAGAACCATAACTTCAACAGTGTCGCCTAAGCTAACAACTTTAGAAGGATGGATGTTCTTGTTAGTCCAATCCATTTCAGAAACGTGTACTAGACCTTCAACGCCTTCTTCGATTTCTACGAAGCAACCGTAGTCTGTAAGGTTAGTTACACGACCAGAAAGTTTAGAACCTTCTGGGTAACGACCAGCGATAGCTGCCCATGGATCTTCACCAAGCTGTTTAAGGCCTAGAGATACACGAGTTTTATCTTTGTCGAATTTAAGAACTTTAACTGCGATTTCGTCGCCAACATTAACGATTTCTGAAGGGTGCTTAACACGCTTCCACGCCATATCAGTAATGTGTAGTAGACCATCAACACCACCAAGGTCAACGAATGCACCGTAGTCAGTAAGGTTCTTAACGATACCTTTAACTTCTTGACCTTCAACAAGGTTAGCAAGAAGCTCTTCACGTTCTTGTGAGTTTTCAGATTCGATAACTGCACGACGTGAAACTACAACGTTGTTACGTTTTTGATCAAGCTTGATTACTTTAAATTCAAGCTCTTTGCCTTCAAGGTGAGTTGTGTCACGTACTGGACGAACATCAACAAGTGAACCAGGTAGGAAAGCACGGATTGAATCAACTTCAACAGTGAAACCGCCTTTAACTTTACCGTTGATAACACCAGTAACAGTCTCTTGCTCTTCACATGCTTTCTCAAGACGGATCCACGCTTCGTGACGCTTCGCTTTCTCACGAGAAAGGATAGTTTCACCGAAACCGTCTTCAATTGCATCTAGTGCAACATCTACTTCGTCGCCAACAGCAACTTCTAGTTCACCAGCAGCATTTTTGAACTGCTCTGCAGGGATAGCACTTTCTGATTTAAGACCAGCATCTACAAGTACAATGTTGTTCTCGATAGAGATAACTGTACCTTTAACGATAGAGCCTTGCTCTGCTTCAAAACCCTTTAAGCTTTCTTCAAATAACTGCGCAAAATTTTCTGACATACGAATATACGTCTCATATATTATTACCAATAAGCAACCATGCTGCATGGGGTTGTTAAAATAGCACTGGCATCCTGCTGGCGCATAAATAGTTTATCGTCGTTTTGGAAGTTTACCTTCGACGATCGCTGCATCTAATAAAGTCATAACCTTATCAAACACTTGCTGTGCATTAAGCTCGCTAGTATCGAGTTCAATAGCATCGTCAGCTGGTACAAGCGGCGCAACGGCACGATTCATATCGCGGTCATCACGTGCTTGAATATCTTCTAATAGACCACTTAGTGTAACATCAAGACCGCGTTCATTCAACTCAACAAAACGTCGGCGCGCGCGTTCTTCTGCACTAGCGGTTAAATAAATTTTTAATGGAGCATCTTGGAACACCACAGTGCCCATATCGCGGCCATCGGCTATTAGCCCATTTTCAGTTCGAAATGCACGTTGGCGCCGTAATAATGCTTCTCTAACGCGCGGTAAGGCTGCTACTTTTGAAGCGGCAGCTCCTACTTCTTCATTTCGAATTGTTGTTGATACATCTTCACCTTCCAGAATAACCTTTCCAGCGTTAGTTTGACTATCAACTAAAAACTGCACATCTAAGTTAGCAGCTAAAGGCACCAATGCCTCTTCGTTGTCTAGTGCAATTTGGTGATGAAGTGCTGCTAGTGCTAATACGCGATAAATCGCGCCACTATCCAGTACATCCCACCCTAATTTATCGGCTAACAAGCGACAAACAGTTCCTTTACCTGAACCACTTGGGCCATCAACGGTGATCACGGGCATTAATAACGCCTGCATTTAAACCTCCTGCAATGCACACCAAAATAAAACTGCGACATTATACGTTACTTAATTAAATATATCCGCTTTTTGTATGTAACTTTTTATATTTCAACTTTAGTCATTTATTGACTAACTGATGCTAGTACATTGAAAAATGTTGGAAATGTCTTGTATGTACACTTAGGATCATTGATAGTTATTGGCTTGCCGCCTACCGCTACCATGGCAAAACACATCGCAATACGGTGGTCGTCATAGGTATCAATCGCCACATCGTTAAAGTGTTTTGGCGGTGTTATTTCGATGAAATCTTCACCTTCAACTACCTCAGCGCCCACTTTACGCAGCTCCGTCGCCATTGCATGTAAGCGATCAGTTTCTTTTACGCGCCAGTTATAGATATTACGAATAGCGGTTGGACCATCTGCAAATAACGCCACTGTCGCAAGGGTCATCGCCGCATCAGGAATAGCATTGGCATCGATATCCACACCTTTTAATTCGCCTTTACGTACCACTAAGCGCTCGTCATACCAATCTATTTTAGCACCGACCTGCTCCATCACTTTTGCAAAGCCAATATCGCCTTGCACAGATTTTGCGCCTACGCCTTTGATCTCTATTTCACCACCGGCAATTGCCGCCGCAGCGACAAAGTAAGATGCACTTGATGCATCCCCTTCAACCATAATACGCTCAACAGCTTGGTATTGCTGCGCACCTTTTACAGTAAAGGTTTTATAGTTATCGTGAGTTACCGATATGCCAAAGCGAGCCATTACATCTAAGGTAATATCAATATACGGTTTAGATACCAGCGTACCCTTAATTGTAATGCACGTATCGCCATTAAATAACGGCGCAGCCATTAATAATGCGGTAAGAAATTGGCTCGAAATACTGCCATCAATTGCAACGTTGCCGCCATTAATTTGCCCACCAACAATTTTAAGTGGCGGATAGTCTTTATTTTTTAAATAACTAACATCCCCACCGAGCGCTTGTAATGCATCAACTAGGTGACCAATTGGACGTTCCTCCATACGTGGCTCGCCAATTAGTTCATAGTTTCCCTTCACAGCGGCTAAAACCGCAGTCAGTGGGCGATACGCAGTGCCTGCATTACCTAAAAACAATGGCTCAGCTGGAGTCAAAAACTGCCCGCCAACACCTTTTACAGTGGCTACAGTTTTATCATCATTAAGACTGACATCAACGCCCAATAATTTTAATGCACCAAGCATATGACGAATATCATCACTGTCTAATAAGTTTTCTACAACCGTTGTGCCTTGCGCAAGTGCCGCTAACAATAAAATACGATTTGATAAACTTTTTGAGCCAGGTAAGGTAACACTGCCATTTACTAGATTAATTGGCTCTAAGCGTAACTGCTCCATTAACTGTGCTCCTTGGCAAATTTCGCCATAAAGTCAACTAACGCTTGTACACCGGCAAGTGGCATGGCGTTGTAAATACTCGCACGCATACCGCCAACAATACGGTGACCTTCAAGTGCAAGTAAGCCAGCTTCTTTTGCTTGGGCTAAAAACTGTGCATTTAAGCTTTCATCATTGAGCCAAAAAGGCACATTCATACGTGAACGACAATGCTTAGCAACCTTATTGCTATAAAACGGTGATTCATCAATAAAGCCGTACAGCAGTTCGGCTTTTGCTATATTTTGCTGTTCCATGGCTTTAACACCACCATTTTTCTCAAGCCAGTCAAATACTTCTGCCGCTAAATACCAAGCAAACGTAGGTGGCGTGTTATACATGCTGCCTTGTTTTACTTCGAGTGCGTAATCAAATATACCTGGCTTTGCAACCCCTTCACGCTCAAGCAACGTTTTACGAATAATCACAATGGCAAGGCCTGATGGACCAATATTCTTTTGTGCACCAGCGTAAATTAAATCAAACTGATCAACATCAAACTCACGCGATAAAATAGTTGATGACATGTCTGCAACGATCGGCGCTGTTGGGTGACTTGGTACATCAAACACTTCAATGCCATCAATGGTTTCATTTGGACAATAGTGGATGTATGAAGGATCGGCTGGAAATTGCCACTCACTAACTGGTTTGATAGAAAATTGCTCATTTGTGTCATTACGGACATCAAGCTCAGTGACGGTAGTAAATTTAACCGCTTCGTCAACCGCACCTTTAGACCACACACCATTTTCACAATATACGGCGTCTTTACCTGCTTGGTGCAGGTTCAGTGGCACTGCAGCAAATTGGCCTCGACCACCGCCATGCATAAACAGCACTTCAAATTCATCGCTGATATTCATTAACCGGCGTAAGCTTGCTTCACATTGTGCCGTTAATGCTAAAAATTCTTTACTACGGTGACTGATCTCCATCACCGATACACCTAAATCTTGCCAATCAAGAAATTCTTTTTGTGCTTTTTCCATCACAGCTGGCGGTAACATTGCAGGCCCAGCACAAAAATTATATATACTCATTACCTTTCCTCATTCCAGTAATTTAACAATTGTTTTTAATTGCTAATTTTAACAATTAATTTTTTTGATTTTTATAGTAAAAAAAAGCGGCCGAAGCCGCTTTAATGATTAATGTTATGCCTCTGGAGGATTATCCCCAGCGTCATCATTAACAGTGTCGACTAGTTCAACGCTTTCACCTTCGATAATAGCGTTAAGCTCATCGATTTCGATCTCTTCGATACGTTGTAAACCAACTACTTGCTCTTCGTCAATAGTTCTTATCAAAATAACACCTTGGGTATTTCGCCCAACGGTAGAAACTTCATTAACGCGAGTTCGCACCAGAGTACCTCGATTAGAGATAATCATGATTTCATCGTTATCGTCAACTTGTACAGCACCAACTACAGCACCGTTACGCTCACTTACTTTGATTGATACCACACCTTGAGTCGCACGACTCTTAGCAGGGTAGTCACTGAGCAATGTACGCTTACCGTAGCCGTTTTCTGTCACGGTTAAGATAGCACCATTCGTCTTAGGTACAATTAATGATACAACACGTTGGCCTTCAGCCATCTTAATACCACGAACACCTGTTGCAGTTCGGCCCATCTGACGAACACCCTTGAACTTGATTTCCGGGTTACCGTTTTCATCAAGTACTGGGTTGCCGTTTTCATCTAAAACAGGTGATTCTTCGGCTTCTTTAAAGCGAACAACTTTACCAGCATCAGTAAACAACATGATTTCGTTGCTACCATCAGTGATATCGACACCAATCAAGCTATCACCGTCGTTTAAGTTAACGGCAATAATACCGCTAGCACGTTGACGGCTATACGCAGTCAATGGTGTTTTCTTCACGGTACCAAATGCAGTTGCCATAAAGATGTATTTATTTTCTTCATACTCACGTACTGGCAAGATAGCCGTAATACGTTCGTCTGCTTCAAGCGGCAATAAGTTTACAATTGGCTTACCACGGGCTGCACGACTGGCAAGTGGTAATTGATACACTTTAAGCCAATATAAGCGACCTGCCGTTGAGAAACATAAAATAGTATCGTGAGTATTAGCAACTAGTAGACGTTCAATGAAATCTTCATCTTTCATCTTGGTTGCTGATTTACCTTTACCACCACGGCGCTGTGCTTCGTAATCAGACAATGGCTGATACTTCACATACCCTTCGTGAGATAGGGTTACTACTACGTCTTCTTCTGTGATCAAGTCTTCAAGACTAATATCATGAGCCGCTGCATTAATTTCAGTACGACGTTCGTCGCCGTATTGCTCTTTAATTTCAACTAACTCATCGCGGATAACTTCCATTAAACGCTCAGGATTAGCAAGAATATATAAAAGCTCGGCAATTAAATCTAATAACGTTTGGTATTCGCTTAGAATCTTTTCATGTTCAAGACCAGTAAGCTTGTGTAAACGTAAATCTAGAATTGCTTGGGCTTGTTGCTCAGAAATATAATACTGACCATCACGGATGCCTAAGTCATCCGCTAACCAATCTGGACGGGCAACATTTGCTTCACCGGCTTTTTCAAGCATGGCTTTTACATTACCTAATTCCCACGGACGGCTAGCAAGTGCTACTTTAGCTTCAGCTGGCGTTGGTGAGTTACGAATAAGCTCGATAATTGGGTCAATGTTAGCAAGTGCAATTGCTAAGCCTTCAAGCATGTGTGCACGATCGCGGGCTTTACGTAGGTCAAATACCGTACGACGGGTCACTACTTCACGACGGTGAATGATGAATTCTTCAAGCATTTCTTTTAAGTTGAAACACTTAGGCTGGTTATTGATCAACGCAACCATGTTCATACCAAATACAGTTTGTAACTGAGTTTGTGCATAAAGGTTGTTTAAGATCACTTCGCCTACGTCACCACGTTTGATCTCGATAACGATACGCATACCGTCTTTATCTGATTCATCACGTAATGCACTAATGCCTTCAATCTTCTTATCTTTAACAAGCTCAGCAATCTTTTCAATTAAGCGGGCTTTATTTACTTGATAAGGGATCTCGTGAACGATGATCGTTTCACGATGGGTTTTTTCGTCAACTTCAATTTCCGCACGTGCACGCATGTACACTTTGCCACGGCCAGTTAAATAGGCTTGTTCAATGCCTTTTTTACCGTTGATAATTGCCGCAGTTGGAAAATCTGGGCCCGGAATATAATCCATTAGTTCATGAATGGTTAATTCAGGGTTTTGAATAAGTGCTAAACAGCCATTCACAACTTCAGTTAAGTTATGAGGAGGAATGTTTGTCGCCATACCTACCGCAATACCCGATGAACCGTTCACTAATAAGTTAGGAACTTTGGTCGGTAATACGTCAGGAATTTGCTCTGTACCATCATAGTTAGGTACAAAATCAACAGTCTCTTTTTCAAGATCAGCCAAAAGCTCATGAGACATTTTCGCCATACGGACTTCGGTATAACGCATTGCTGCTGCTGAGTCACCATCAACTGAACCAAAGTTACCTTGGCCGTCAACTAACATATAACGTAAAGAGAATGGCTGGGCCATACGTACGATTGTGTCATACACCGCACTGTCGCCATGGGGATGGTATTTACCAATTACATCACCAACCACACGGGCTGATTTTTTGTAAGGCTTATTCCAATCATTATTAAGCTCGTTCATAGCAAACAAAACGCGGCGGTGAACAGGTTTTAAACCATCACGTACGTCTGGTAGTGCTCGTCCTACTATTACGCTCATTGCGTAATCTAAATAGGAGTTTTTTAACTCGTCTTCAATATTGACTGGCAGAATTTCATTGGCGAAATCAGTCATTTGATATCACATTCCTTCAGTATTGACCCACGAAAGTGCCACATATGGGCGCTTGCGGGGATTTAGTTATTATTACCAAGTCATGCTACCACAATTTATTTAGATTTACAGGCGCTAAATCTTTGCGATTTATTAATTTACCCCTATATAATGGCCTGAGATTGACGAGGAAGTTTTTTATGACCGAACATCAAAATGTAGATAGTGCAGAAATTGCAAAGTTTGAAGCCATCGCTGAGCGTTGGTGGGATCGTGAAGGCGAATTTAAACCCCTTCATGAAATTAATCCATTAAGATTAGATTTTATTGCCGACAAGGCCAAAGGCTTATTCGACAAAGAAACACTCGATGTCGGCTGTGGTGGCGGTATATTGAGTGAAAGTATGGCGCGAATGGGCGCACATGTGACTGGTATTGATATGGGTCAAGAGCCGTTAACCGTTGCGAAACTGCACAGTTTAGAAACCGGTGTAAACGTTGACTATATAAAAATACCTGCCGAACAGTATGCCAGCGAACACCCTGCCCGCTTTGATACTATTACTTGTATGGAAATGTTAGAGCATGTGCCAGACCCTGCATCTATCATTCATGCAGTAGCAGAATTAGCGAAACCTGGTGCTGATGTATTTTTCTCTACATTAAACAAAACCCCAAAAGCATATTTGTACGCAATTATCGGGGCAGAAAAATTATTGAAGATGGTGCCTGATGGAACCCATGATCACAAAAAGTTTATCAAACCAGCACAACTCATTGCATGGGCAGAACAAGCAGGCCTCAAAGTACGTGCTAGTGCGGGATTGAGTTATAACCCTTTATCAAAGCAGTACAGCTTAAATACCGATGTAAGCGTTAATTATATTCTGCATTTTGAGAAACTAGCGTAATGGCTGGTTTTAACACAGCAACCCCCGCAATTGATTACGACGCCTTTATTTTTGATTTAGACGGTACATTACTCGATACCGCAGATGATTTAGGGGCTGCGCTAAATTACGTACTCGCTGATCATAACCAACCATTAGTAACCGCTGATATATATCGTCCTGCAGCTTCTAACGGTGCAATGGCGCTGCTTGCAGCTGGATTTGGTCAGCAATGGCACGATCACCCAAATCAAGCTGACTTACGCCAGCAGCTATTAACGGCCTACGCAGATAATATTGCCACCCATAGTCAATGCTTTACTGGAATTGCACAATTATTGATCGCGCTTGATCAACAACAGATCAAATGGGGGATCATGACTAATAAACCTGAGTTTTTGACTATTCCATTAGTTGCTGCAATTGCTGAACTCAAAGATGCACAGGCAATTGTCAGTGGTGACACCCTCGATATCGCTAAACCATCTCCTTTACCTTTACTGCATACAGCCCAACTGTTAGATGTTGATCCGAGTCGTTGTTTGTATATCGGTGATGCGCAGCGTGACATAATTGCAGCCAAGGCTGCAAACATGCACAGCGCTGCTGCGTTGTGGGGCTACATCCCTAGTGAAGCTGAAGCATTGAGTTGGCAAGCCGATTTTAATTGGCAATCACCTATTGATGCATTTAACCATATATAGTGCCATGTTAAATTTTAACCACTACATATTGTGATCGTGTTACTTTTTGCACATTGTTTGTTGATAAAAAAAGCAGCCAAAATTTATTTTTAAAATGCGTAAATTTAATCGATCATCAGTTGATTTTTATAAATTTCATTTTAATCAGATGGTCAAAGGTTAATGGCTACTAACACAAGCGTGTTATCCCAACGTTATCCACAATTAGGGGCGTTTATGCCCCTTGCAAATGATCGCATACCACACTATCTTGTGATCTAGAATTTGATGAACACCAGATGTTGTGGCTAAATGTTATTCAATTAAATTCGCGCTAATACAGTTTTATTGCAATAAAAAATTTATTTTAAGAAAAATGTGTCACTAAAAAATATTATATCCCAAGGAATACAGGCAAAACTATGAACCAACAGCTATCTGTAAGCAAACGTGACGGCCGTAAAGAGTCACTTGATTTAGATAAGATCCATCGCGTTATTGCTTGGGCCGCCGAAGGTCTAAATAATGTGTCTGTCTCACAAGTTGAGCTGAAATCGCACATCCAGTTTTATGATGGTATTCGTACTGAAGACATCCATGAAACCATCATCAAAGCGGCCGCTGATCAGATCTCTAAAGAGTCGCCTGATTATCAATATTTATCAGCCCGCTTAGCTGTATTCCATTTGCGTAAAAAAGCCTATGGTCAATTTGAGCCACCGCGCTTGTATGATCATATCGTTAAGTTAGTTGAAGATAAGCGTTACGATGCACACTTACTAGCTGACTACACAGAGCAAGAAATTGATCAACTGGATGAATACCTTGATCATGGACGTGATTTAAACTTCAGCTATGCTGCTGTTAAACAGCTTGAAGGTAAATATTTAGTACAAAACCGTGTTACGGGTGAAATTTATGAAAGCGCACAGTTTTTATATATTTTAGTTGCGGCAAGCTTGTTCTCTGATTACCCAAAAGAAACGCGTTTAGACTACATAAAGCGTTTTTACGATGCAGTGTCATTGTTCAAAATTTCATTACCTACGCCTATTATGGCGGGAGTTCGTACCCCTACGCGTCAATTCAGTTCATGTGTACTGATTGAATGCGGTGACAGCCTAGATTCAATTAATGCAACCTCATCAGCGATTGTAAAATACGTATCGCAACGTGCAGGTATTGGTATTAATGCTGGTCGTATTCGCGCACTAGGTAGCCCTATTCGCAATGGTGAAGCATACCACACCGGTTGTATCCCGTTTTATAAGCACTTTCAAACGGCTGTTAAAAGTTGTTCGCAAGGTGGTGTCCGTGGTGGCGCAGCAACCCTGTTCTATCCACTTTGGCATCTAGAAGTTGAAAACTTATTAGTGCTTAAAAACAACCGTGGTGTTGATGATAACCGCGTTCGTCATTTAGATTACGGTGTACAGTTTAATAAACTAATGTACTCACGTTTGATCAAAGATGATTACATCACATTATTCAGCCCGTCTGATGTGCCTGGTTTATATGATGCATTTTTTGAAGATCAAGATGAATTTGATCGTCTTTACGTACAATATGAACAAGACGAGTCAATTCGTAAAAAACGTATTAAAGCTATTGAGCTGTTTTCAATGTTTGCACAAGAGCGTGCTAGCACTGGCCGCATCTATTTACAAAATGTTGACCACTGTAATACACACAGCCCATTCATTGCTAAAGTGGCACCAATTCGCCAATCTAACTTATGTTTAGAAATTGCATTGCCAACTAAACCACTTAACAATGTTAATGATGAAGAAGGTGAAATTGCACTGTGTACGCTGTCGGCCTTTAACTTAGGTGCGATTGAGTCACTGGATGAACTTGAAGAGCTTGCAGAACTTGCGGTACGTGCACTTGATAACTTACTGGATTTCCAAGACTACCCGGTGCCAGCAGCACATAATGCAACGATGGGCCGTCGTACACTCGGAATAGGCGTAATCAACTACGCATATTACCTTGCTAAAAATGGCAAACGTTATTCTGATGGCAGTGCCAATGCATTGACTCACAAAACATTTGAAGCAATTCAGTATTACCTAATGAAAGCCTCAAATGAACTGGCTAAAGAACGTGGTGCATGTCCTAAATTTAACGAAACAACGTATTCGCAAGGTATTATGCCAACCGATACGTACAAACGTGATTTGGATAAAATTTGTGATGAACCATTGCATTTAGATTGGGATACATTACGTGCCAATATCAAAGAGCATGGTATGCGTAACTCAACGTTATCTGCGTTGATGCCATCTGAGACATCGTCGCAAATTTCAAATGCAACTAATGGTATTGAACCACCACGTGGTCATATCAGTGTTAAAGCCAGTAAAGATGGTATTTTAAAACAAGTTGTACCTGAGTATGAACGCCTTAAAAATAATTATGAATTATTGTGGGATATCCCATCAAATAAAGGTTATTTAGAATTAGTGGGTATTATGCAAAAGTTTGTTGACCAAACAATTTCTGCCAATACTAACTACGATCCAAATAAGTTTGAAGGTGGTAAAGTACCAATGAAGGTCTTATTACAAGATTTACTGGGTGCTTACAAACTTGGCGTTAAAACCCTTTACTACCATAACACCCGTGATGGTGCATCTGATATGCAAGAAGATACACCAGAAGTGGAAGATGATGATTGTGCAGGCGGTGCGTGTAAAATCTAATCGGTAATAAATATAAATTGGAAGCGGGCTATACGCCCGCTTTGCCCTGTTCGTTTTTTGAGTGATCTTATGTCTTATACTACTTTTAGCCGAAACCATAATAACCAACTACAAGAACCGATGTTTTTCGGCCAAACCGTTAACGTATCGCGTTATGATCAACAGAAGTACCCTATTTTCGAAAAGCTAATTGAAAAACAACTATCGTTTTTTTGGCGTCCTGAAGAAGTCGATGTAAGTAAAGATCGGTTAGATTTTCAGGCTTTACCTGATCACGAAAAACATATCTTTTTAAGTAACTTAAAATATCAAACATTGCTTGATAGTGTGCAAGGTCGCTCGCCTAATGTTGCGTTACTGCCAATTGTGTCGATCCCAGAACTTGAGACCTGGATTGAAACATGGGCATTTAGTGAAACAATCCATAGCCGTTCATATACACATATTATTCGTAACGTTACCCAAGCCCCTGAGCTTATTTTTGATGATATTGTTAGTAACGAAAAGATCAGTGAACGTGCTGATGCCGTAACTAAATATTACGATGAATTAATTAATAAAGTGGCTGTGTATAACTTATACGGTGAAGGTAAACATGAACTTAATGGCGAAACAGTTCATATCAGTTTATTTGAACTTAAAAAGCTTTTATACCTTGCAATGATGTCAGTGAATATCTTAGAAGCGATCCGTTTTTATGTCAGCTTTGCCTGTTCATTTGCGTTTGCAGAGCGAGAATTAATGGAAGGTAACGCTAAAATTATTAAGCTGATCGCCCGTGATGAAGCGCTTCATCTTTCTGGTACTCAGCATATTTTGAATATTATGCAAGATGGTAAAGACGATCCTGAAATGGCTATCGTAGCAGCCCAGTGTCGTGATGAAGCGATCAAGATGTTTGTTGATGCTGCTGAACAAGAAAAAGAATGGGCTGAATACCTGTTTAAAGATGGTTCAATGATTGGCTTAAACAAAGATATTTTATGCCAATACGTTGAGTACATTACTAATGCTCGTATGACTGCAGTTGGTTTACCAACACAGTTTAAAACCAGCAGTGACCCTATCCCATGGATCAATTCATGGTTAGTGTCAGACAATGTACAAGTTGCTCCACAAGAAGCGGAGATCAGCTCATACCTTGTAGGCCAAATTGACTCTCAAGTTAATGCCTCTGATTTCGGTGACTTCGATCTCTAATGACCAGCAACAAAACTGCAAAGATCCACTTTGCAGATAATAGCCAGTGTGTAGATTTTGACACTGGCTGTCATTCCCTTTTAGACTGCCTAGAACAACAGCAATATGAAATTCCTTTTCAGTGTAGAGAAGGATATTGTGGTGCCTGTAGAGCAACCCTAGTAGCAGGGCAAGTCACCTATAACGAAGAACCACTCGCCTTTGTACGTGATGGAGAAGTACTGCTGTGCTGCTGTAAACCCGATGGCAATATCACTCTCAATTTGAAGTAATTTGTTAATGCCAGTCAAACTGCTTTGTTTCATAGCAATGTATTTTATCACTGATCATTAAACTACTTTCATCTATGGTTACATCCCAATTTAAACTGCGGGTTAAATCCACCTGAATATCATCAATAAACTGCTGGTCAATCTCAATAATATGGCTATTATCAAATAACTTTAACCGTGACTGAGATTGCGTTAACCATTCACTATTGCCCGTTGTTAAAATTAATAATTCATCCACTTGCTTAGCGATCTTAACTAATTCATCAAGGTCAGGTTTATCAACACTTAACCAGGTTTTATAATGTTCATCCAACGCTTGAATTCCTACATCTGGCTGTAGTTTATCAGCAAGTTTATTAAGCACTGCATGGCTGTCATAAGATAAAATACAATAGCCTAACAGCTTTAAAACAAAATGCTCCAGTGTTTCATTTTTAGTCAACGCTGTGGTAAAAATTTCTTTGTGATTACGCTGATGACGCAGATCAGCTATGCTAAATCGTGCTTTAAAAATACGTGTTTTATCAGACATAATATTCACCAGTCTCGCCGTTACTCCTATTGAGTATAGCCCAATCTGATATAAGCACGTTTATTTTAAAAGTTATGGTATAACATTATTGATCAGCACAAATGATGGTGTTATATTATATCACAACATAATAGCAACAACGTAGTAACCATGATCCGACATTCATTAATATCAACTGCAATTATCACTGCTTTAAGCTCTTTTTCTGCTCATGCTGCGCTGGTAACTGGGCAAGTTTTTGACAATAACAAGCAACCACTCAGCTATGCCGATGTGCACGTACACGGTAAAGCACAGTCAATTAAAACTGACGAGAATGGCCGATTTAGTATTAATATTGATGCTAATAGCCAATTACATATTAGTAAAAATAATTTTGTTGATGCTAGAGTTCAAGTAACTGAAACCAGTTCTGCTCTAAATATCACGCTTGTACCTACGTCAGTTGAATCTGTCGTTGTGTATGCCTCTGCCCTGCATAAAAATAGCTTAGAGATGATTTCACCAGTGAGTGTACTCAGTGGTGATGAACTGCGCAATAAAGCAAAACCCACGTTAGGCGAAACGCTCAAAGGCCTTCCAGGTGTTAATGCCAGCTATTTTGGCCCTGTTTCATCTAGCCCTATAATCCGTGGCCTAGATGGCCCTCGCGTTAAAATCACCCAAAATGGCTTAGACAGCAGCGATGCGTCACGTATTGGCCCAGATCACGCAACATCGAATGACAGCCTAGCTGCAGAACAGATTGAAGTTTTGCGTGGCCCAGCTACGCTACTTTATGGCTCAGGCGCGATTGGTGGCGTAGTTAACGTAGTAGATAACCGCATTCCAACTGATAATATCGAGCAGTTAACTGGGGCTGTTGAATACAGCCATGACACGGTTTCAAATGCCAACACCTATGCTGCCAAGCTTGAGACGGGCCATAACAACTTTAACTTCCATTTTGACGGTACCAAACGCACTGGTGATGACTACCAAACTCCGCGTTTTAACTTACCTGAAGAAGAGCACGAAGATCATGAGGGTCATGACGAAGAAGAGCATGAAACAGCCACCTCGGTAAAAAATACCTTTATTGATAGCCAAACCGTTAACTTTGGTACCAGCTATGTAGGTGAGCATTTAACGCTAGGTGTTTCTTATGGCCGTATTGAAACCGACTACGGTATTCCAGCACATAGCCATGAACATGAACATGGCCATGATCACGAACACGAGCATGATGAAGGCGAAGAAGAAGCCGTTTATGCGCGTGTAGAACAAGATCGCTGGCAAGGTTTGATGAGCTATGCATTACACAACAACTGGATTGAAACTATTAATTTACGTCTAGGTTATACTGATTATCGCCATGCTGAAATTGAAGATGGCGCGATCGGTACTATCTTTAGTAATGAAACCACTGAAGCACGTTTAAATATTGAGCATAAGTTAGGTAATTGGCATGGTATGGCTGGTTATCATTTTAGTGACTCTGATTATGATGCCGATGGTGAAGAAGCCTTCACACCCGCTAGCAAAACGACTACTCATGCATTATTTATCCTCGAAGAAAAACAGTTTGGCGACGTGACATTAGAATTAGGTGCGCGTATTGAAGATTATAATATTGATAGTAATGTCGGTGCTGCTGCGCATGACCATGACCATGACCATGACCATGAAGATGATCATACTGATGAACATGCCAATGAAATAACGCCTTACAGTAAAAGCTTTACTAATCTGAGCGCTTCAGCAGGCGCTATTTGGCAATATACACCCGGACAAAGTATTGCGCTGAGCGTGTCACACTCTGAACGCGCACCGTTATCAGCCGAGCTATTATCAAATGGTGTCCATATTGCAACTGGCACCTATGAGCTTGGTTTAGGCTACGCGATAGAAGACGGTGAAATTCACTTCGAACCTGAAAATATCAAACAAGAAACATCAACCAATATTGATTTTGGCTTTAGACGCTTTAGTGGCGATTTTGGTTATACGGTTAACTTTTTCTATAACGACATTGCCAATTTTTACTATCAGCAGAACACGGGGTTAGTGTTTGATGAAGAGCACGGCCTTGAAGCTGCAGAGCCTGGCCACGATGATGGTATGGCTGTTTATCAATTTGTCAGTAAAGATGCGAAATTATACGGCATTGAATTTGACGCACATTATCAATTAAATTCAAATGCGATGGTAAAAGTATTTGGTGACTCAACCACTGCAAAACTTGCTGATGATGAAGGGTATTTACCGCGTATTCCGGCAAATAAGTTAGGTTCAGAATTACAGTATAATATCAGTGATTGGCAGTTCAGCTTAACTGGCACACACTACTTTGAACAACGTGATATTACGGCTTATGAAACCGCAACTGATAGCTATACACTGTTTGATGCGCAAGCAAATTACCAATTAAGTGTCGGTCCGGTAGATACACAGTTTTATATCAACGTTGATAATATTACGGATGAACTGGGTTTTGTACATAGTTCATTTATTAAAGATGAAGCGCCACTACCCGGGCGTAACTTTAGAATTGGTCTACGTGGTTATTTCTGAACTCAGTAAATAACCATAAAAAAGCCGCGCTAATAGTTATTAGCGCGGCTTTTTATTACTCAATTTCTAATTAAAGAATTTCGTGTAGCTCAACGTCAAATACCAGTGTTGAGAATGGTGCAATTGCAGCACCGGCACCACGTTCTCCATAAGCAAGCTCATGAGGAACATAGATACGCCATTTGGTGCCTTCAGGCATCATTTGTAATGCTTCAGTCCAGCCTTTGATCACGCCACCAACTGGAAACTCAGCAGGTTGACCACGCTCATAAGAGCTGTCAAATACAGTACCGTTGATAAGTGTACCGTGATAATCAACACGCACTGTTGACTCAGCAGTTGGCTTGTTGCCTTCACCTGTTGCTAGTACTTCATATTGAAGACCAGACTCAGTCACTGTGATTTCAGCACGTTTTGCATTTTCTTCTAAGAATGCAATGCCTTCAGCTGCAAGTACTTTCGCCTCTTCTTCACGACGTGCTTGGATTTCAGTGTTGATTTTTTCGAATGCAGCTTGGATCTCAGGGATCTCAACTTGGAAATCGCCGCCCACATACGCATCTTTCATGCCTGCAAATACTGAATTTAAGTTTAAACCTTCGAAAGGGTTAGCTTTAAGTTGCTCACCCATCTGTAGGCCAATACCGTAACTTGCTTTTTCAGCATCTGTAGTAAAATTATCTGACATAATATGTTTCACGTTTTGTTTATACCAAGCTTAATAACGCTGGTATCAGTTAAAAGACGCGCCTATGCTATCATAAAAAAAAGCCCTTTTGGGCTTCTTTAGAGCTAGTTTTTAGTGAGTTTTCGCTTTATTAATCGCACAGCAAAAGTCAAGATTGGCAAGCTGATTAAAATACCAGCAAGTAATGGACGACTCAGTAATGCCTGCGTACCAACTAATAACACCGGCACGACTAATAAACCGATACAACCAATAAATATTGCCGCAATTTCTGGCCAGTATTTATCATATTTAGTAATTAAATGCCCAGCTAATAGATTAAAGCCTAGGCAGTAAAGCATAGCTGTGAGCAATACATGCTCTGGTTGTGCATCCATCGCCATTTTAACGAGTAAGTTAATAGCACTGTGATAACAGTAGCCAAACACCGACCATAACAGTATGTGTTTTAGCACCCGTTGTGTGGTGTTTAATTGATTTTGCTGTGACATCTTAAACTCCAGATAGCAAAAAGCCGCCCATAAGGCGGCTTTTTAAATATGGTGGAGAGATAGGGATTTGAACCCTAGAGGGGCTATAAACCCCTGCCGGTTTTCAAGACCGGTGCATTCGACCACTCTGCCATCTCTCCGTACGGCGCGGATAATAGGGGTTAGCCGCCTTGTTGTAAAGCCCTAAAAGTAAAAAAGTTCAAATTAATCGTTACAATTACTCGAAGCGCTTAAAAATACATCAATAATACTGTTTTGGACGTTTCGCGACCCACGAACACAGTAAGCAGACTAATAAGCTAAAAGTTACAAAACTTAAGCTCTGAAAGATTAAATCAAAGCGGTTTAGATCATCACTTGGTACAAGCACCAATACAAAAGCGGGTAAAATACTCACAAACAACACGTAACAACACACTTTAAACGCTCTACCAAAATCAAATCGTCTTGTGTGTTGCATCCACCACGCTAAGATAACCACAATAGCAGTTGATGAGATCGCGATTAAATGAGGAGTCTGTGTACTAAATGCTGTGTAAAGAGTGATAGCCGCACCAACAAAGCCCCATAAGGACCACGTTAACCATTTTTCTTTTTCACGTAAAAATAAATTTCCCATTATCCTCGTCTTCTTGTTGTTATTCTAATTAAGACACTCCATACATTAACAAACTGCAGAAAAATAACAAACCATTGTATTGAGGGTTATTGCATCCAAGCGCTTCAGACAGCCAAGCTACCTAAAGATAATAACAAAGGTAGCCTTAATGCACTCTGACTGAAATAACACGACAAAGTTCCAATTAATTACGTTTTGGCAACTATAAGTGTGTGAAAAAGTGTTCTGGGCTATGACGAACAGCCTTTTTACAGTCCACTTCTGGAGTGCCTAAATACAGGTAACCGACAATCTCATCTTCATTATCAAGCTTTAACGCCGCTTTTACCGCCTCACTTTGCGCAAAGTAACCAGTACGCCAGACACCACCAAGTCCCTGCGCAAAAGCTGCTTGTTGCATAGCTAACACAGCACAACCAGCACTTTGTACTTGTTCGATACGCGGTACTTTTGGGTGCGCTTGATATTTGGCAATGGCAATGATTATCATCGGTGCACGCAGCGGTAACTCTTTGGCACGATTAATGACTTTTTCATCTTGTTGTTCTGCAACTGCACTTTGATAATAAATTTCGCCGAGTCGTTCTCGCGCATCTTCTGCAACAACAATAAATTGCCAAGGCGCAAGGCAACCATGATCAGGCACACGAAGCGCTGCTTGTTTAATAATATCAAGTTGACTGTTGTTTGGGGCAGGTGCAATCAGTCGAGGATCTGACTGACGAGTCAATAAAAGCTCAATAGCGTCCATAGCGATTCTCTAATTAAAAAAGAAACTAGCATAGCATTGATAGGGATTGCTGAGAAAGTTTGAAAGTTAGAAAGTTTGCGACGGGCGTCGCAAACTGACAGGTAGAGATTTAGATTATTCGAATCTTTTCCGTAACCAGTGATCAAGGCTAACAAAACGCCCACCGCCGGTAAAAAATAAACTCAATAACATCGCAAAATAAATTGCTGAAAACTCAATGCCATTATTCAAAATCGACGGTTTACCCTTTTCATAAAGGTAATCTGGGAAACCATGTTCTTGTACAAGTCCTCGAATTTTCTCAATACGTTCTTTTACTTCACGAGAATTATCTAAACTTTCTTTTGCACCGGGGATCGCCAACCAATCAAGTACTTGTGCAGCACTGGTATCTGGATCTGTCGGCGCAATCGCAAACCAGCCATTGTGCCAATGTACAGAGGTTGCGGCAACGACCATAGTAAACATCAGCGGTATGCTAACCAGACGGGTTAATAAACCAACTAAGAGCAGCCAGCCACCGAGAAATTCACTCCAGCCAGCTAAAAAAGCCAGTAAATCAGGAAAAGGTAAGCCTAAGCCCCAGTCTGGGTTACCAAACCAAGCAACAACATCTGGAGAAGCTAAAAAGAATTCAAAAAACCCATTACCATTACCACTGATATTTAGCTTGTTATAACCTGCGATGATCATAACTGGCGCCAGTATCAGTCTAAATAGTAAAGCAGGGATACCATCAAAAATGGCTATTTTTTGGAGGGAAGTTTTATATAGTGTGATCAATGTATTCATCGTAGCAGTCTAGTCTTTTGTAATGTATTAAACAAAGACCGCTACGATTAAAAGTTTATTTCAGTTAAATTTTACGCGCGACCTGAAGCGCTTCATAAATAGCTCGTTTTGCATCAATTGCTGATGCTAATTTGGCCCCGCCAATTACATGTACTTTAGGATTATCGATTAACCCCGACATTAATTCGTTATTAGAGACTTGCCCGATACAAGCGATCACTGTATCAACAGGTAGCACCTGCTCCTCTCCTGCCACAGTAATTTTTAGACCTTGCTTATCAAAATGATGATACTGACAATCAGCGATCTGTTTTACACCATGTTGCTTTGCAACTTGACGATGTATCCAGCCCGTTGTTTTACCAAGCTCACTGCCAAAACGCCCGGCGCTGCGTTTTAGCATAAACAATTGACGATTATCTTTATCTGGACTTGGCTGACACTCAATTCCCCACTGCGATTTAAAATCAGCAATACTTTGGTCTTTATGTTCACTTAAAAAAGCAACCATATCAAAGCCAATGCCGCCGGCACCTAAAATTGCAATCGATTGCCCTAATTCAACTTCGCCTCGAATAACTTCATCGTATGAAAAAACACGTTTATTATCCGCGCAGGTAAAGTTTGCCTCACGCGGGCGCACACCCGTTGCAAACACCACGTCATCGTATTGCTCAAGCATTTTATCGGTAAAAGGAGTATTGAGTGTTACCGTGACCTTCAGACGTTCAAGTTCATTAATAAAATAACGCAAGGTATGATTGAAATCTTCTTTACCAGGAATTCGCATCGCTAAATTAAATTGGCCGCCCATATCTGTATTTTTATCAATCAGCGTTACCGTATGGCCTTTTTGCGCTAAGTAACAACTGGCAGATAAGCCCGCAGGCCCAGCACCTACAACCAACACATTTTTAGCCTTGTTGGTCAGCTCAAGAGGATAATCTAGCTCAAACCCCGCTTGAGGATTCACTAAGCATGTTGCTCGTTTACCTTTAAATACATGATCTAAACAGCCCTGATTACAGCCGATACAAATATTAATGTGTTTACTTTGTTGTGCTTGATATTTATTAAAAAATTCTGGATCGGCTAATAGTGGTCGTGCCATCGAAATCAGATCTGCATCCCCTGCAGTTAAAATTTCATTGGCAATCTCAGGAGTATTAATACGATTTACAGCAATGACAGGAACCGATACCACTTCTTTTAAACGTTTTGAAGCTTCTTTAAATGCACCTGCTGGCACCATACTCGCAATGGTAGGTACTCGTGCTTCATGCCAGCCTATGCCAGTATTTAAAATATCAACTCCAGCCTGCTCTAATGCTTTGGCCTGGATCGTAACCTCTTCAGGTGTTGACCCATTAGGAATTAAATCCATCACCGATAATCGAAAGATAATTAAAAATTCTTTATTTACTTTGGCACGTACAGCTTTGACTATCTCTAACGCTAAACGCATACGGTTTTCTAAACTTCCACCGTATTCATCTGAGCGTTTATTGGTATGCGGTGCCATAAACTCATTAATCAAATAACCTTCTGAGCCCATCACTTCAACGCCATCGTAGCCTGCCTTTTGTGCTAAATAGGCGGAATGAGCAAAGTCTTTGATGGTTTTTTTTATTGCACTGAGCGACATTGCTTTGGGTTGATATGGGTTAATAGGTGCTTTAATTGCACTTGGTGCTTGATTAAATGGATGATACGCATAACGTCCAGCATGTAATAATTGTAAGCAAATCTTACCGCCGTGTTGATGGACAACATCAGTGTATGCACGGTGCTTAAACACATCATAATAGCTATTAAAAGACGATGAGATTGGGGTTAATTTGCCACGCAAATTAGGACTGTAGCCCCCCGTAATGAGCATCGCAGTACCACCTTTAGCGCGCGCTTCATAAAAAGCACGCAGGCGTTTTCGATTATGCCATCCCTCTTCAAGCCCCGTGTGCATTGAGCCCATTACCAAACGGTTACGTAGCTGTGTGTGTTTCAATTGTAATTGTTGTTCTAACATCCTCTGCCCCAATGAACTGGTCTAACCTCTATACATTAGCCAATTTTGCTCGATTGGCAAGCAATAAGCAACAAAAGCGATAAATTAGCTAATATTTTCACATTCTCACGGTTAAAACCTCGCTCATAAATACTTAGTTACGATTTAACAGTTAAATTAATTTTTATTCTGGGCTAAGATGGTGACAGATATAAGTTGTACCAGACTAAGGATTTATTTTGATTGCAAAGCTATTTAAAGGACTGTGGGCAGGAATTAACTTTTCTCGTCGTTTAGTCCTCAATTTTTTATTTGTGTTACTCGTTATTCTTTTCATTGTTTCAATCGCAAGCGATGACAATGAAATCAATGTTGCTGACACATCGGTGCTCAGGCTAAACCTCAATGGTCCAATCGTAGAAGAAAAAGTTTACGTTGATCCAATTGAAGCTGCCATCAATGATGCAACACAGGGCAACGACGAGCCGGCTGAAATTTTACTTGATGATATTATCGAAGTAATTGATCAAGCCACTGAAGATAAACGCATTAGTGTGATTTTGCTGGATTTACAAAAAATGCCTAACGCGCATTTAAATAAATTAAAACAAATCACTCAAGCGTTAGAGCGGTTTAAAGCGAGCGGCAAAAAAGTAATTGCCTCTGGTTATTATTACTCACAAGCACAATATTACATTGCTGCGCACGCTGATGAAATATCGATGCACCCTTATGGCGGTGTAGAGATCCAAGGCTTTGGCATGTACCCATTGTATTTTAAAGATGCGCTTGAAAAACTCGGTATCACTCAGCATATTTTCCGTGTTGGTACATTTAAATCGGCTGTTGAACCGTTTATTCGTAACGATATGTCAGATGCAGCAAAAGAAGCTAATAATGTATGGCTAGGTGCATTGTGGAAAGAATACAAACAAGACGTTGCCGCTGTGCGCCCATTTGATGAAGCAAACTTTGATGAAACAATGGACGTTTTTCTGGCTAAAATGCAAGCAGTTAATGGCGATTCAGGTAAATATGCCCTTGAACATCAATGGGTTGATTCTTTAAAAACCAATCAACAAATGCGTCAACAATTAATTGCCTTAGTAGGCACTGAAGAAACGGGCAAAACCTTCAACCAAGTATCATTTAAAGAATATCTCTCATTGGTTAAACCGCCGATTGAGTTTGATAACCCAATGACAGAAAAAGTCGCCGTTGTGGTTGCACGCGGTACTATCTCTGACGGCGAACGTAAAGCCGGTGAAATTGGTGGTGACTCTACAGCGGCCTTACTACGTAAAGCACGCTTAGATGATAAAGTAAAAGCGGTTGTACTGCGTATTGATTCTGGCGGTGGCAGTATGTTTGCCTCTGAAGTTATTCGTGCTGAAGTACTTGCTCTTAAAGCAGCTGGTAAACCAGTGGTTGCTTCAATGAGCTCAGTAGCAGCTTCTGGCGGCTACTGGATTGCCTCTGCTGCCAACGAAATTTGGGCAGCACCGAGCACAATTACCGGCTCAATTGGTGTATTTGGTAACTTTATGACCTTTGAAAACACCATGGCTAAATTAGGTGTTTATTCAGATGGCGTTGCCACAACTGAAATGGCTGGTCTATCAATCGCTCGCCCGCTTAATGAAAAAATGGCACAGGTTATTCAACTAAGTGTAGAAGATGCTTATCAACGCTTCTTAGAGGTTGTTGGTGAAGCACGAAATATGACCCCTGAGCAAGTTGACTCTATTGCACAAGGCCGTGTTTGGATTGCAAGTCAAGCGCAAGAGCTTGGCTTAGTTGACAAATTAGGCAATAAGCAAGACGCTATCAAAGCGGCAGCTGAACTGGCTAAGCTTGATTTTTATGAAGTTAAAACCATTAAGCAGAGTCTATCGGCGGAAGAGAAATTAATGCAGGATATTTTTGGAAATGCATCGATTAGATCGCTAATTGGCTCACAAAGTACGCTACAAAACGCACTCTCAAACCAAGCATCTATCAATGGTTTAGTTAAGCAATTAACAACTGAGGTTGAAGGTCTAAAAGATTACAACGATCCGCAAGGCATTTATGCCCGCTGCTTAGTGTGTAATATTTCGCAATAAATAGTGTATAGGCTGTAATCGCAGCAACTAACCGTTATACTAAGCCCAGTTTTTTTACTGGGCTTTTTTTATGAAACGTAAACGTATTTATATCGCATATACTGGCGGTACAATTGGGATGAAAAAATCGAGTCGAGGCTATATTCCCGCTGAAGGTTTTTTAACACAAACCGTAGAAAACAATGCCGAATTTAATCGTGATGAAATGCCCTTATTCGATATTCACGAGTATTGCCCGCTGATTGACTCATCAGACATGTCCCCTGCTCATTGGCAACTAATCGCAGATGATATTAAAAGTAAATACCAAGATTATGATGGCTTTGTCGTGCTTCATGGCACAGATACCATGGCGTATACCGCATCTGCTTTGTCCTTTATGTTTGAAAACTTAACAAAGCCAGTGATAGTGACAGGCTCGCAAATTCCACTGTCGCAATTGCGCTCTGATGGCCAAGTAAATTTACTTAATGCGATGTATTTAGCGGCTAATTATCCGATTGCTGAGGTTAGTTTATTTTTTAATAATCAATTATTTCGCGGTAATCGTGCGACTAAAGCGCATGCCGATGGCTTTGATGCCTTTGCATCCCCTAACCTAGATCCATTAGCACTATCAGGTATTAATATTCAATTATTAAAAGGCCAGTTAAGCCCGTATGTTGAAAATGAGCTACAAGTCACCAACATCACGCCGCAACCTATTGGTGTTTTATACTTGTATCCAGGGATCAGTCATGCTGTAGTTAAAAGTCTGGTAAACGACAATATCAAAGCCCTCGTATTATTGAGCTTTGGTGTGGGCAATGCGCCACAAGATCCAGACTTTTTAGAGATCCTCTCCAGCGCAAGTAAGCGCGGAATGGTTATCGTCAATTTAACCCAGTGCTTAAAAGGGCATGTAAATATGGGCGGCTATGCAACTGGTAACGCATTACTTAACATTGGTGTGATCAGCGGTTACGATATGACCTTAGAGGCATGCTTAACTAAATTACATTACTTATTTAGCCAAAAGCTTGAAATTGAAACTATTCGCCATTTAATGCAAGACAACTTACGTGGTGAGTTAAGTAGATAAGCTGAGCGCTTTATAATAAAAACTATTTTTTAAATTAAAAAGGCACGCTAATTAGCGTGCCTTTCATTTAAACCTATTGGTCTAATTAACGTACTTTCGCGTCAATCTCTACTAAATCAGTTAAATGACATACCTCACCACTATGAGTTTTAATGCCATGCTCACCAAAATAATCTCGCTGTGCTTGTACTAGATGACCATTGCTTGGTGTCGTCAACGTCGCAAAATACGTTTGCGTTGAGCTAAGTACCGGAAATGCTAATCCAGTCATCATTGCTTGACCTGTTATTTTACGCAGCGCTAATGACTCTTTTTCTAAAGTGTCGATAAACTCAACACCTTCAGCGATGTTATCTAAGTAATCAGCACGGATAATACAACCAGCACGCCACGTTTGCAGTGTTTTAGATAAATCGACTTTCCATTGATGTGCACGTGATGCACCTTTGATCAGCGCAAGGCCTTGACGATAAGCCAGTAAACTTGCAAACAAGAAGGCATCTTTAAGTTCATCTAAATCTAATTCAACCTGTGAAGTTGATTTAGCTGCATACGTCATTTCTTTCGCTGCATGTGTGTCACCAGTATTGGTTAAGTGACGCGCTTGCACAGCTGCAACCAATGAAGGAACGGCGATACCCAGTTCTAATGCATTTTGTGCCGTCCACAAACCCGTGCCTTTCGCGCCAACTTTATTATCAATCAAATCAACTAACGCTTCACCCGCATCGGTTTCTAACGATAAAATATGACTTGAGATAGATAATAAATAGCTATTGAGTGTGCCTTCAGACCATTGATTAAAAATCTCTGCAACTTCATGTGGAGTGCGGTTAGTGCCTAAGCGTAATAATTGATACATTTCTGCGATTAGTTGCATTAATGCATATTCAATTCCGTTGTGCACCATTTTTACAAAGTGACCACTGGCTGATTGACCAACACGGGCAAAACACGATTCACCTTTGTAGCTTGCTGCTACTTTTTCAAACCATGGCTCAACGCGTTCCCAGCCGCCTTCTGAACCACTTGCCATCATCGCAGGACCATGACGCGCGCCTTCGGCACCGCCAGAAATACCCATCGTGGCAAATTCAAATTTATTTTGATATTTAAGTTTACGAGTAATACCGTCTTTATAATTACTATTGCCACAATCGACGATAATATCGTCACAATCAACGCCTGCATCAACTAAATCGCTGCAAACTGTATCGACTAACTCACCCGCTGGCACTAATAACAAAATTGAGCGAGGCGGCGTTAACCGTTTTACCATATCACCTAAATCAGACACAATGTGCAGACGATCTGCCATGCCTTGTAATTTAGCACAGCTTAATAGCTCTTCGCCCGCGTCTGGGTTTTTATCATAAGCTACTAGCGTCATCCCTTGTTCAATCAAGTTGAGAGCAAGATTTTTACCCATAACGCCTAACCCTACTAATGCAACTTGCATTTAGTGTCCTCCTCGGTAACAACTATTGGTTAGTAAATGAAATAATACCGCGCGCATTATATACCCAAGCCACTTAAAAATGCGAGCCTAGACAACAGATACAACGCTTTGCGCAAGACAAACACGCAAGATACAGTGATTATATCAAACAACCGTTGCCTCGGGGCGATAAATTTTCCTGATATGGATTTCTGAGTCGAGCATTGACGAGACCTGACACCGGTGTCATAATGTGGTCATAATTTTTTTGTATAAAATAATGACAGCTTTACACGTTACCTTGATGTCAACGCGCTATTTGCTGTCAGTAAAAACTGTATTATGCGTGTCAGTTAAACTAACACCTATAAATAACGAAAAACCGTCAACCTGCTTACAACATCGTAAGCCTACAGGAGAATTTGATGCTTAGACGCACAAAAATAGTCGCGACCCTTGGACCTGCAACCGATCGAGATAACAACTTAGAAAAAATAATCCGTGCTGGTGCAAACGTAGTGCGTTTGAATTTCTCACACGGCATTGCACAAGATCACAAAGACCGTGCCCAAGCTGTGCGTGACATTGCCAAAAAACTAGGCAAGCACATTGCTATTTTAGCCGATCTACAAGGCCCAAAAATTCGTGTATCGACATTTAAAGATGGCAAAGTAACGCTATCTGTTGGTGCAAAATTTATTCTTGATGCAAAAATGGAAAAAGGCCTAGGCGATATCAACGCCGTAGGTATTGATTATAAAGAATTACCACAAGATGTTGCCCCTGGTGACTTACTACTTTTAAACGATGGTTTAATTCAATTAACAGTAGTAAATGTTGAAGGTCATTTAGTGCATACCACAGTAACTGTTGGTGGCGTGTTATCTAACAATAAAGGCATCAACCGCTTAGGTGGTGGTTTAACTGCTCCAGCCTTCACTGATAAAGATAAAGAAGATTTATTAACTGCAGCAGAAATTGATGTTGATTATATCGCAGTATCGTTCCCACGCAGTGGCGACGATATGCGTTATGTGCGTTCACTAGCTGAAGCTGCAGGCTCTAAAGCACAGCTTTTAGCTAAAATTGAGCGTGCTGAAGCCGTTGAAACGGTAGAAGCAGTTGATGATATTATTCTTGCCTCAGATGCGGTGATGGTTGCTCGTGGTGACTTAGGTGTTGAAATTGGTGATGCTGCCTTAATGGGTAAACAAAAACTCATTATCCGTCGTGCTCGCTCACTTAACCGTACCGTGATCACAGCAACACAAATGATGGAATCAATGATCGATAACCCAATGCCAACCCGTGCAGAAGTTATGGATGTTGCCAACGCAGTCCTTGATGGCACTGATGCGGTAATGCTTTCAGCTGAAACAGCGGCAGGCGATTACCCAGAAGAAACCGTGGCAACCATGGCGCGCGTTTGTTTAGGGGCAGAATCACAAAAAGAAACTCACGTTTCTAAACATCGCTTAGACAGCCGTTTCTCTTCTAATGCAGAATCAATTGCATTGTCAGCTATGTATGCGGCAAACCATTTAGATTCAGTAAAAGCGATTATTACTTTAACTGAATCAGGTAGCACAGCAAAATTGATGTCACGTATCAGCTCTGGCTTACCTATTTATTCATTGTCTCGTCATGCCAGTACGCTTGGTCAAACAGCATTATATCGAGGTGTTTACCCGGTATTCTTTGACTCAACACAATGTGAAAAAGATAACATGGTAAAAGATGCCCTTAACACACTTGTGAATGCGGGTTCATTACAATCTGGCGATACTGTGATCATTACTCATGGTGATGCTATGGAAACGATTGGTGCAACCAACACTATGAAAATTGTTACTGTTGCTTAATTAACGCAGTTATAAAAAAACGCGAGCCAAAGGCTCGCGTTTTTTATTTAAAACACATGGTTTAATTTACTTCGTTATATAACAGCTATTGAGCCCGTTTCTAAGTTAACTTGCTAACGCAGCTTTTACTTTATCGCGATAACTACGACTTACTTTTAATTCTTGTCCGTTATCAAGCACTAATAAATACTCACCACTTACCTGAGTTACAAGCTTGCTAATTTGTTTAGTATTTACTATTGCACTGCGGTGTACACGTACAAATAGCTGAGGATCAAGTTCCTGTTCAAGCTCTTTCATTGTTTTTCGTAAAATATGCGTTTGACCATCTTGGCAATGTAAACACATATAGTCACCAGCGGCATCAACCCATTGAATTGTCGCTACAGGTACACGGATTATTTCACCCTGCTCTTTCACCGCTAAAGATTCTGGGTAACGGCGATCTGTTAATGTATCGCCAGTTGCCAGTTTTTTCAAAATCTCTTCACAATTATTACCAGTAATTCCAGCTACAAAACTCGCCAATTTCTTTTTATGGGCGTTGTCTTGTTGCGTCTTCAAGTAGGTATGCACTTTTTCTACCGCCTGTTTTAGTCTGTTGTCGTCGACTGGTTTAAGGATATAATCTAAAGCATGGATCTCAAATGCTTTGACTGCGAACTGATCAAATGCGGTAACGAATACAATAGCAGGTAACGCTCTGACACTTTCACTGAGTGCTCTGGCAACCTCAAATCCATTCATTCCAGGCATTTGAATATCTAAAAAAACTAAATCTATTTTCCCTGCTTGGCATGCATCGATTGCCTCTTGGCCAGAGCTACATAATTTAATGACTTCGATATCATCAAACTCCTCTAGTCTTACAGCTAAGCCTCTACGGGCTAATGGTTCATCATCGACAATCAGGGTCTTAATCTTGCTCATTTCTTCACAGCCTTCTCAAACGGAACGCGCAGATTCACTTTCAATCCACTTGGCGTATTATGTGATAACACAAACGAATAGTTATTTTCATACAAAGTTTTCAGGCGGTCTTTCGTATTTGCCACCCCTACCCCTTGTGAATTAACTAATTGGCCATTAAGTAATTCAGTACCAGGGCCATTATCGCCTACTTCCAGTAATAGTTCATTAGCAAAAACTTGTGCTTTAATATCAATCACCCCACCTTCGATCAGATGAGCTATCGCATATTTAATCGCATTTTCGATGATCGGTTGCAATATTAAACTCGGCACTAATGCATTTTTTGCTTCATCACTGATTTGTACATTCACTTGCAACCGTTCATCAAAGCGTACTCGCTCTATTTCAAGATAAAGCATCAGTGCATGCAACTCTTGTTCAAGTGGGACTTTCTTTATCGGATCGGTATTGAGTGTATAACGTAAAAAGTCGCTCAATTTTGACACCATTAAATTAGCATCTTTATTCTCTTTTACCAAAATCAATGTAGATATAGCATTAAGAGTATTAAACAAAAAATGAGGATTTAATTGATAACGTAGCATCTTCAGTTGTGCTTCATGCGCCATCGTTGTTGCTTTAAGGGCTTTTTGGCGCTCACTTTGCAGTAGTTGATAATATTTAATGCCAAAGTACAAACCACTCCAACAAAGAATAATATAAACCGAATCTAAGCCTTGTTGTAGGTAGTAAAACCACTCTGTAGGACGATAGCCATGGCGATAAATCTCCCATAAATTGAACTTTTGTATTACCGCCCATAAAGTCCCTGTAATGTACGAAGCGCCGAACACTACTAACATTAAAACCCAAGGAGATGCATTCCAGGCTTTGCGATACATATAACGCAATGGCACAGTCATTAAACAGCCGGCGTAAGCATTGAGTACGATCACAAATACATAAATATCGCGCATCTCAAAGACTTTAGAGCCAATGTAGTTAACAAGTGCATAACCGACCCAACCCGCAATCTGTAATACCCAGAAAAAGCGTTGACGGTTATCAACTAAGGATTGCCAATTCAAAATAGTTAATTACCTCATTTATTTGTAATTATTATATAGCGTT